>DASVFC010000124.1:0-11753 GCA_036380235.1 Vicinamibacterales bacterium | reverse complement strand
GCGGGGCAGCGCGTCGAGCTTACGTACAGCGGCGGGATGACCTTTGCGCGATCGGAGAGCGAACGCGATTTCGAGATTACCGATCCGCGGCTGCTGGCAATCTGGGCGCTGCCGACCGGGCTGAAAACGATTGAATACGACCAGGCGCCCGTTGCCGGCATCGACGCGGCGATCAAATTCACCGAACACACGGCGCTAATCGCAGGCGTGCGCCTGCACGGCATTCGAGTCCAGGCGCAGTCTGGCTGGCTGGTGCGGCCGGCGATCGGTGTGCGCTGGGCTTTCTAGGCGCGCTTACGTCATCAGCGTTGCAGCGATTTCGTACGAGCGCAGGCGAGCAGCGTGGTCGTAGATGTGCGACACCACGATCAGCTCGTCGGCGCGCGTCTGGTCGATGAAGGTCTTGATCTGCGGCGCGATGGCCGCCGGCGCGCCAACAAAAGAAACACGGGTCTGGTTTGACGGGTCGCTGCGATCATCGGCGTCGCGTTCCCATTCCCTGGACGGCGGCGGCAACGGAATCGGGCGTCCCGATCGCAAGCTGGCAAACGACTGACGGCCCGAGGAGGCAAGGAATCGCGCCTCGTGATCCGAGTCGGCCGCGACGATATTCACGCCAAGCATCACATACGGTTTGTCGAGAAACTCCGAGGGCGTGAAGCGATCGCGATAGAGTCGGAGCGCCTCATGCAACATCGCCGGTGCGAAGTGCGAGGCGAAGGAGAACGGCAAGCCGAGGCCCGCCGCCACCTGCGCGCCGAACAGGCTCGATCCGAGAATCCAGATTGGCACGCGCAGACCTGCACCCGGCACCGCGCGCACCGGCTGGCCGGGTTGCGCCTCGCGAAAGAAGTCCATCACTTCCATCACATCGCGCGGGAATTCGTCAGGATTCGATTGCAAGGTCCGGCGCAGTGCGAACGCCGCCGCGTGATCGGTGCCCGGAGCCCGGCCGAGGCCGAGATCGACACGGCCGGGGAACAGCGCTTCGAGCGTGCCAAACTGCTCGGCCACCTGCAGCGGCGCATGGTTGGGCAACATGATGCCGCCGGCACCAACCCGAATCGTCTGCGTGCCGGCGCCAACGTGGGCGATCAGGACGGCGGTGGCGGCGCTGGCGATGCCGGGCATGTTGTGATGCTCGGCGAGCCAGAAACGCTTGAAGCCCCAGCGCTCGGCGTGGCGGGCCAGGTCGAGCGAATTGCGGAACGTTTGCGCGGCGGTGCCGCCCTCGAGAATCGGCGCGAGATCGAGAACCGACAGCGGCGTCATCGATTCATTATGGAGGCATAGGGCTTGCAATGGAGCGCTACTGTTGAGGAGCGACTATGGCCGTGCCGGTAAGTCATGTGACACGCATTCTGCTCATCGTCCTGCTGGCGGTCTCCGCCGCGGGGTGTGAGCTCGTCGGCGGCATCTTTAAGGCGGGGATCTGGGTCGGCGCGATCGGGATCATCCTGATTGTCGTGTTGATTATGGTGGTGGCCGGCAAAATGAAGCGCTGACCGTTCGTCCCCGCTCGTTACGGTATTGCCATTGTGTTTCGAGGGGAGAGCATCGTATTCTCCCCTTGAAACCCGATGGGAACACGCGGCGCTCTTCCGGAAGTCCTGAGAGGCACGCTCGATCTGCTGATTCTGCAGGCGTTGAGCTGGGGCCCCGCGCACGGCTACGCCGTGGCGCGCTGGATCGAACAGGCCACCGCCGACGCGCTGGCGATCGGCGAGGGCACGCTCTACCCCGCCTTGCATCGCCTCGAAGAGCGCGGCTGGATCAGCGCCAGCTGGGGCACCTCGGAAAACAACCGGCAGGCGAAGTTTTACGCGCTCACCAGGCGCGGCCGCGCGCAATTGCGCGTCGAGGCCGATCAGTGGCGCCGCTATGCGGCCGCCGTGTTTGCAGCGCTCGACGCGCCGGCCCTCAAGTAAATCAGGCAATGGCCAGGTGGACGCGATTCAGGCGGCTGTTCGGCCTTGAACCTTCTGCCGATGTCGACGCGGAGCTGGCGTTCCACGTCGAGATGCGCACGCGCGAGTTGATCGAGCAAGGCGAGACGCCCGAACGCGCCCGGCAGCTCGCCTTGCGGCGTTTTGGCGATTACCAGGGCGCGCGCGACGAGTGCGTCGCCATCAACGAACGGCGGAAACGTCACATGCAACGAACAGAATTTCTGACCGAGTTGAAGCAGGACGTCGGTTACGCCTTCCGGATGCTGCGCCGAACGCCGGCATTCACGGCGGCGGCGCTGTTGACGCTGGCGTTGGGGATCGGTGCCAACAGCGCGATCTTCAGCGTGGTGCATGGCGTGCTGCTCGAATCGTTGCCGTATCGGGACGCGGCTCGTCTGCATCACCTGCAGATGCTGTATCCAGACGGCACCAGGTACGCCTCGCTGTCGGCGCCGGACTACATGAGCGTGCGGCAGGATGCCCGGGTGTTCGAGCAGATGGAGGCGCTCACCATTGGCCCGCAGACGCTGACCGGCATCGGCGAACCCCAGGAAATCCCGACCGGCGTTGTCACCGCCGGTTTGTTCGATTTCCTCGGCCTCGAGATGCGCCTCGGCCGCACGTTCGCGCCCGGCGAGAACCAGCCGGGTCGCAACAATGTGGCAGTGCTGAGTCATGGCGTCTGGCAGCGCATGTTCGGCGGTGACGACAGCGCACTCGGCCGAACGATCACGCTCGGCGGCCGACCGTATTCGATCGTCGGCGTGCTCGCAGCCGACGCGCAGCTGCCGTATCAGAGCGAGGTCTTCATCCCGCTCGAGTTTGCCCCCACCTTCGACGCGTCAACGGCGCAAGGCCGGCGATCGGAATTCCTATCCGTAATCGGCCGGGCGCGGCCCGGCGTCGGCGCCGATGCGATCGAGACCGAGCTGCGCAACATCAGCAGCCGGCTGCAGGCGGCATTCCCCGATAGCAACGGCAGCCTCTTCATCACCAGCACGCCGCTGCGCGACCTGATCGTCGGCGACGTGCGGCGGCCATTGCTCGTGCTGTTGGGTGCCGTCGGTTTCGTGCTGCTCGTCGCATGCGCCAACGTCGCCAACTTATTGCTCGCGCGCGGGTCGTCGCGCCATGGTGAGCTGTCGGTGCGCGCCGCGCTGGGCGCCGGACGAGCCAGGCTGGTGCGTCAACTCGTGACCGAGGCCGTGGTGCTCGGTGTCGCCGGTGGTGTGTTGGGGCTTGCTCTCGCCTACTGGGGAACCGAAACCCTGATCGCCGCCAAGCCCGCCGACTTGCCGCGACTGGATCAGATCGGCCTCGACACAACGGTGGTGATGTTCACGCTTGGTGCCTCAATCCTGACCGGATTGATCTTCGGCATGGTGCCGGCGCTGCAAGCCACGAACGAGCACCTGTTGCGCGGACTGCAGGAGAGCGGGCGCTCGAGCGGCGGCGGCCGTCGCGCGCAGCGCATGCGTTCGGCGCTGGTGATTGCGGAGATGGCGCTCGCCGTGATTCTGCTCACGGGGTCGGGGCTGTTGATCCGGAGCTTCATCGAGCTGACGCGCGTCGACCCGGGTTTCCAGCCGGAAGGCGCCATCGCTATTCGAGTCACGTTTCAGGGCGAGCTCTATAAGGCTGGCGACCAGGTGCGCAATCGCGTCGCCGAGATCGAAACGCGCCTGCGCACGTTGCCGGGCGTCACCGCGGCGGCTGCCGGCACAGTGTTGCCGTTGGGCGGGATCGGGCCGCTGAACGATTTCGCCGTTGAAGGCGCGCCACCACCGCCGCCAAACGTGAACCAGGAGATTGGCGTGGCCGGCGTGACGCCGGAGTATTTTCGGGCGATCGGCGCGCCGTTGATGCGAGGCCGGCTGTTCAGCGATCTCGATCATGCGAAGGCTCCGCCCGTGGCCTTGCTCAACGAAGCCGCTGCGAAGAAATGGTTTCCCAACGAGGATCCGATTGGCCGCCGCGTACTGTCGGGCGGACCGCGCGAAGTCGTCGGCATCGTCGGTGACGTGTTGCAGCGCAATCCCGGAGAACCCGCAGTGCCGCAGCTGTTCGTCCCATACGCGCAACGCACCAGCCGTTCCGTCCGGTTCATCGTGCGCGCCCAGGGGGATGCGTTGCCACTGGCACCCGTGATTCGCGATCAGGTCCGGTCGCTCGACCCCAACCTGCCGATGGCCGACGTGTTGCCGCTCAACGAGATGATCGCGCGTTCGATCGCCCGTCCGCGCTTCTACACCTCGCTGTTGACGTTGTTCGCTGCCGTCGCGCTGGCATTGTCGGCCACCGGAATCTTTGGCGTGATGAGCTACTCAGTGGCGCAACAATCGAAAGAGATCGGCATACGGATCGCCCTGGGTGCGCGCACCAGCGATGTCTTGCGCGGTGTTGTCGGCCGTGCCCTTGTCCTCGCCGGGATCGGCGTCGCTGCCGGCCTCGTCGTGGCGTTGGCACTGGGAAGAGTGATCCGCAACCAGCTGTTTGGCGTCGACGTGTTCGATCCGATCACGCTGGCATCGGTGATTTCAGCCCTGCTGGCCAGCGCTGCCATCGCCAGCCTGTGGCCCGCCCGCCGCGCCGCGGCCGTCGATCCGATGACGGCGTTCCGGCAAACATGACCGCGAAGAACCTGATTAAATAACGGGCGTGGCAGCCCGCATGCCGGATTGGCTCGAACCAATGGCGGCAACACTCACACAGGAACGGTTCTCGGGTCCTGAGTGGCTGTTCGAGCGCAAGTTCGACGGCATCCGCCTGCTTGCGTTCAAGCGCGGCAAGGACGTGCAGCTCTTCTCGCGCAATCGCTTGCCGCAGCACCTGCCGTCCGTCGAGAAAGCGATCGCGAAGCTGCCGGTGAAAGACGCCATCCTCGATGGCGAAGTCGCCTGGGACGGCTCGAGCAGCTATCACGTTTTCGACGTCCTCTGGATCAACGGCAAGAGCGTCACCCAACTGCCGCTCGAAGAACGACGCGCGATCCTCAAGTCGCTGCCGTTCGCGCCGCCGATGAAGCGTGTCGAGCTGCTCAAGGATTCCAACCCCTGGGAACGGGCGCGCCGCGAGGGTTGGGAAGGCGTGATTGCCAAACGCCGTGGCTCGGTCTACGAGCATCGGCGATCAAAACAGTGGCTCAAGCTCAAGGTGGAAGCGTCACAGGAACTGGTGGTTGGAGGGTTTACCGATCCTGAAGGCGCACGCGTGGGCCTGGGCGCGTTGCTGGTCGGGTATTACGAGCGTTCGAGCGGCGACGGCGACTTCGTCTTTGCCGGGAAGATCGGCACCGGCTTCAATACGGCATTGCTGCTCGAGCTCCGCGAAAAGCTCGACGCGATCGAAATCGACAAGCCGCCCTTCACGAAGGCGATCGGACTGCCCCGCTTGCGCGCGCATTGGGTCAAGCCGAAAGTGGTGGTCCAGGTGTCGTTCATGGAATGGACCGTGCATGGCAAGCTGCGGCATCCGCGGCTGATCGGCGTGCGCTACGACAAGAAGCCGCGCGAAGTAGTGCGGGAACAGTGATGGCCAAGAAGAACGCACGGTCTGCCTCCACCAAAGCGGCAGCGAACCACGAGGTCGTGATCAGCCATCCCGAGAAGATCCTGTTCCCGGACGATGGCATTACCAAAGGCGAGCTGGCTGAGTATCACGCGCTCGTGGCGCCGCTGATGCTCCCGCACCTGAAAGGCCGGCCCGTGACCATGGAGCGCTACCCGGCCGGCATCGGCAAGAAAGGGTTCTGGCAGAAGAGCGTCGAAAAAGGTTTCCCCTCGTGGCTGGAGCGCGTCGACGTTCCGAAAAAAGACGGCGTCGTTCACCATCCGATCGTCTCGGACGAGCGATCGCTGATGTGGATCGTCAACCAGAACACCATCACGCAGCACGTGTGGAACTCGCGCGTGCCTGACCTTTTCCACCCCGATGTGTGCGTCTTCGATCTCGATCCGTCGCAGGACGATCCCGCGCCGGTACGTGCGGCCGCAATCGGCTTGCGCGATCTGCTCGAGGAAATCGGGTTGCCGTCGTGGGTGAAGACCTCAGGCTCGAAGGGTTATCACCTGATGGTGCCGCTCGACGGCAAATCGACCACCGAGGAAGTGGAGAAGTTTGCGCACCAGGTGGGCCGCGTCTTCGTGAGCCACGCGCCCGATCACCTGACGCAGGAGTTTAACAAGGTCGATCGCAAGGGCCGCATCTACATCGATACCGGACGTAACGGTTACAGTGCCACATTCGCCACCGCGTATACGGTGCGCGCCAAGGCCGGCGCGCCGGTGTCCGCGCCCTGCACGTGGAAAGAAATCGAGAAGGGCACGGTCAATCCCGACACCTTCAACCTCCGCAACATGCCGGCGCGCATCAAGCGAACCGGCGACGTATGGGCGGACTTGACGAAGGGCAAGAAATCGCTCACGCGGCCGCTCGAGAAGCTGAAGAAGATGATGCGCTGATGCCAAGCGCGGCCGTGGCCCGCGATCTGCTCGAACATTGGAAAAGGATTGCCTCTTCTGGCCACCAGCTGTTCAGTTTCAACCGCAGCCGTCAATCGGACTTACGGTCCGCAGCGGGCCTTTGCAGCTTTTCGATCTCGGGGTTGGCCCGTAACCTGCAATGACCCTCATTGTGAAGAACCGTTTTTTGGGCGACCGATGGCGTTCCGCCGCGGTCATTACAAATCTCGTCCTGATCTTCCTGTGCGCCGCCCCGACGGGCGCCGCGGCGCAGGAAACCTTGCCGGTTCCCGACGGTTATAACGAGCCGCAGGGATTCATCGGCGAGCCCGATGCGATCACCCGGGTGGCCATCTTTGCCGACCGGCACCTGGGCAAAGGCGATCTGAACAACGGCCTCTATTGGGACTTCGGCAAGATGGTGCCTGGCGCGGGGTGGCTGGCAATCGGCCCCGGCTATCGCCAGTGGTTCGGGAAGGACACCATGCTCGTTGACGGCTCGGTGGCCTACTCCTGGAATCATTACAAGACCGCGCAAGCGCGCATGCTGCTGCCGAAGTTCGCCAAGAGCCGCCTTGCGCTCGGCACACAGGTGCGATGGGTGGACTTCGGCGAGATCGATTACTTCGGCGTCGGCCCGGATACGCTCGAGAGCGCGAGGACTACGTTCGGCATTGAAGCGACGCATGCCGTCGCGCACGCGACGCTCCGACCGACGCGCTGGTTCGATATCGACGCTGAGATCGGCCTGCTGTCGCCGACGCTGAAGGATGCCGGCCCGGGCCCGGTGGCCGCGGCCGACCACCCCAACTTCATGCCGTCGCAGGTCGCGCTCAAAATCGACACCCGCAACTTCCGTGAACACCCGACCTCCGGCGTGCTGCTGCGCGCCTCGGCCGCGCATTTCGAGGATCGAGATACCGGCGCATTCACGCACCGGCGCTACGAAGGCGAAGCCGCCGGCTTCGTGCCGATGTTCGGGGAGCGCGTGGTGCTCGGGCTGCACGGCTTGATGATGACCACGCCGATCGAGGACGGCAGGGTCCCCTTCTACCTGCTGCCCAGCCTGGGCGGCGCGAATTCATTGCGCTCCTACGCGGATTACCGGTTCCACGATCGCAGCCTGCTGCTGGCAACCGCCGAATTGCGCCTCGCCGTGATGACCCATGTGGATCTCGCACTGTTCGCCGATGCCGGCAACGTGGCGCCCCGCATGGAGGATCTCGATCTCGACAAACAATCGTTTGGCGCCGGCCTGCGATTCCATACGCGCCGCCTGACATTCGCGCGCGTCGATGTCGCCAACGGCGCCGAAGGCTGGCGATTCCTTTTCCGCCTTACCGATCCGCTCGCGTTCTCACGCGTCGACCGGCGCGCCACCGTGGTGCCGATACCGTGAGGGAGATGACGATGCGCACTGCCACTCTTGCCTTGATGCTTCTTGCCGGCGGCGCCTGCGCCGGCGTCGCCCGGCCGCAGGTGCAAAACGCACCGCCGCAGGCCGGCGCCAGCATGTGGGTCGAACCCAAGGACATCGCGACGCGCGATCTCTACCACGGCCCCTGGGGCCAGGAGCACGCGCCCGATCCGAAAGACGTCTACGACCTCGTCGAGCTGAAGCACTCCGGCGTCAATCTCGGCATGACCGTGAGGGATTCGAAGGGCCAGGAGTGGAGCGTCAAGCAGCCCTACCCGGGCAACCTCGATTCGGAAGCGCCAGTCGAGGTCGCGGTGTCGCGGCTCCTGTCCGGCATCGGCTATCACCAGCCGCCGGTGTATTACCTGCCCGCATTCACGCTCAAAGATGACTTCGGCCGCAAGGTCGTGATCGGCGGGCGCTTCCGTCCGAAGCTTCCCGAACTCAAGGAAATTGGCGACTGGGATTGGGCGCAGAATCCGTTTGTCGGCAGCAAGGAATACCAGGGCTTGATCGTGGCGCTGATGATGTTCAACAGCACCGATCTGAAGAACAGTAACAACTCGCTCTACGAGAAGAAGGACGGCGACCTGGTCCAGCAGTGGTACGTGGCTCGGGACGTCGGCTCCGCGCTCGGCGATACGCAGCGCATGGCGCCTCGCAAGAACCATATCGACTCATTCGAGCAGATGCCGTTCATTCTCGGCGTCAACACCAGCGGCTTCGTAGAATTTGCCTACAACGGCTGGTACAAGAATCTCGTCGAGAATCGCATCAAACCTGAAGACGTGGTCTGGATCAGCGAGCAGTTCGGCCGCCTGTCCGACAAGCAGATGCACGACGCGTTTCGTGCCGGTGGCTACGACCCCGACGTCGCGGCGCGATTCATCGCCAGGCTGCGCGAAAAGATTCAACAAGGGCGCTCACTGACCCTCGCTGCGACACGAGACTGACGCCGTAAACCGTTCCCTGGGGCATCCGCGCCGGCGGGCGCGTCAAATCTCGATCTGCTCGCCGAGCTCGACGACGCGATCCGGCGGGATACCGAAGAACGCCGTCGCGGTGGTGGCGTTGCGCGCCATCAGCGCGAACAATTTCTCTCGCCACTCCACCATGCCGTGCCGCTGGGTCGAGATGATCGTCTCGCGCCCGAGGAAGTAGGTGGTGTCCTGCGGATCGATACGCGGCAGTAAGGTTCCCTCGGCCGCACTCAGGATTGCCGGAATGTTCGGATCTTCCATGAAGCCGTAGTGCACCTTGACGCGGTACATGCCATCGCCAAAATGCTCCACCGCGAGGCGTTGCTCCTCAGGCACATGGGGCACCTGCTCGGTCTTCACCGTGATGAAGATCACCTGCTGGTGCAGCACCTTGTTGTGCTCGAGGTTATGGCGAAGTGCGGGCGGGGTCTTTGAGGCAGTGCCGCTCATGAAGATCGCGGTGCCTGGAACGCGGGTCACGCCCTGGACTTCCTTCAGGAAATCTTCGAGCGGCCTGGCTTCCGCCTGGATGCGCTCGGCGAGGATGCGCCGCCCGCGCTTCCACGTGATCATGATCGTGAAGATAACGCCGGCGATCATCAGCGGCAGCCAGCCGCCTTGCCCGACCTTGATGATGTTGGCGCCGAAGAACGCGCCGTCGATGACGAGAAACACGGCGGTCAGAGACGACGCGACAATCATGTTCCAGCCCCAGCGCTCGCGCGCGACCACGAAGAACAGGACCGACGTGATCAGCATCGTGGTGGTCACCGCCACGCCGTAAGCGGCCGCCAGGTTACTCGAGCTCCGGAACGACAGCACCGTGAGGATGCAGCCGATCATCAGCATCCAGTTGATGCCGCCGATGTAGATCTGTCCGTACGAGTGGGTCGAGGTGTGATCGATCTTGATGCGCGGGCTGAAGCCGAGCTGCACCGCCTGCATCGTCAGCGAAAAGGCCCCGGAGATGACGGCCTGCGCGGCGATCGCCGCTGCGGCGACGGCCAGCACGATCATCGGATAGATCGCCCAATCCGGCGCGAGCAGGTAAAACGGATTGGTGCTGGTGGCGGGGTTCTCGAGCAGCAGCGCGCCCTGCCCGAAGTAATTCAACAGCAGCGACGGCAGCACCACCGTGAACCAGTCAAGCCGGATCGGCTTCACGCCGAAGTGACCCATGTCCGCATATAGCGCTTCACCACCGGTGACGACGAGGAACACTGAACCCATCACGAAGTATCCCGCCCACCCGGTGTCTGCGAAGAAGCGTACCGCCCAAATCGGGTTCACCGCCTCGAGGACGGACGGATACTTCATGATCTGCAACACACCGAGCGTGGCGAGCACGGCAAACCATACCAGCATGACCGGGGCGAACACCTTGCCCACGCCCGCGGTGCCGCGATGCTGAAACCAGAACAACGCGATCAAGATGCCGATGGTGATCGGCACGACATAGGGTTGCAGCGCCGGCGTGGCGACGCTGAGGCCTTCAACCGCGCCGAGCACCGAGATCGATGGCGTAATGATGCCGTCGCCATACAGCAGCGCGGCACCAAAGATGCCGAGATAGATCAACCACGCCCGCTCGCTGCGGCCGGTGGGCTTGATCGGCGTCGCAAACGCCGTCAGCGCGAGAATGCCGCCTTCACCATGGTTGTCGGCGCGCAGCACGAACACCAGGTACTTCACGGACACCACGATGACGAGCGCCCAGAAGATCAGCGACAGGACACCCAGGACGTGATCGTGCGTGACGGCAACGGCGTGTGGACCGTTGAAGCATTCGCGAATGGCGTAAAGGGGGCTGGTGCCGATGTCGCCGTAGACGACGCCGAGCGCCAGGAATGCAAGAGCGGCCGATTGTCGCCGGCCGCGGGGCAACTGTGACATGTACCTTCCGTTCGCCGACGGGGTTAGCTGACGGGCTCGGACGCGGAAGTGTCCTATGGCACTCGTGCCAATTCGCCCCTGAGTTTGGTTCCCCCGCTTCCCGTTGCCGGGAATTAGGCCTTATCAACCTACGCCCGCATGACTGGCGGTGTCAAATCATGGCCGCGACAAACGATTGCGTCGCACCAGCGTGGCGACCGACGCGACGAGCTCGCCAGGATCGACCGGTTTGGCGAGATGCATCTCGAAACCGTGTTGCAGCGCTCGGGTGCGATCTTCGGATCGCGCGAACGCCGTTAGCGCCGCTGCCGGCACCTCGGCGATCGGCCCCGGCAACTCGCGCACCCGCTTGATCAGGTCGAACCCGTCCATCTCGGGCATGCCGATGTCGGCGACGAGCACATCCGGTTTCGCGTTGGCAATGATGCCGAGCGCCGCCCGCGCCGACGACGCCACCGTGACCCGGGCACCGGCCGACTCGAGCACCGTCCGCAACAGGCCGAGCGAATCTTCTTCGTCGTCCACCGCGAGCACGTGCACGCCCTCGAGCCCCGACATCTTCTGCAGCGGCACCTGCTGCTCGGCGATGGGATGTTCGCGTTTCTGTAACTTGGCCGAGGGCTGCACGATCATCAACGGCAGCCTGACGGTGAAGGTCGCGCCCTGATCCTCGCCTTCACTCTCGGCGGCGACGGTGCCGCCGTGCATTTCGATGATGTGCCGCACAATCGCGAGGCCGAGTCCGAGCCCGCCCGTCTTGCGCGTTGGTCCGGAGTCGCCCTGGCGGAAACGCTCGAACACGTAGGGCAGGAACTCCTTGCGGATACCGACGCCGGTGTCGCTGACGACGATTTCAACGTGCGAGTTGACGCGTTCGACGCGGAGCTGCACGCGTCCGCCCTTCGGCGTGAATTTCACCGCATTGGACAGGAGATTCCAGATCACCTGCTGCAGGCGATCGGGATCGCCCGATACCGGCCCGACGCGGGTGTCGATCAGGTTCTGCAGCCGGATGCCCTTGGCGTCGGCGGCCGGCTGAATCGTCGAGACGGCA
>DASVFC010000123.1:0-8353 GCA_036380235.1 Vicinamibacterales bacterium | reverse complement strand
GCCGCGATCGCCGGCAGCAGGTCCGCTATCCACTGATTGACGCGTGCGTCTTCGATGCGCGGCTCAACCTTCATCCTTAACACCGCGTCTCGCGCAAAGCCGACATCGAGCTTCTGCAAGGCGTCGAAGCTGCGCATAACGAGGCCGGCCGCCACCAGCAGGACCACGGCGAGCCCAATCTGCACGACGAGCAAAGACGACCGCGTGCGATACGACCGGCCTCCGGCAACCGAGCGGCTGCCGTCGTTCAGCGAGTCAACCAGACTCACGCTGCCGGCATGGCGGATCGGCGCCGCCGCGCACAGCAGCGTGGCGATTCCCATCACGCCGATGCTGAATGCCGCCACCACACGATCGATGGCGACTTCGTCGAGGCGCGGAATACCTTCCGGCGCCAGGGCAACGATCATGTCGATCAGCCACTGGCAGGTGAGCAAGCCAAGCGCGCCGCCGATGGCGGTCAGCCAAACCGTTTCCGCAAGCCAGAGGCGAGCGACGGCCCAGCGCGTGCCGCCCACGGCAACGCGAATCGCATCCTCATGAGACCGCAGCGCCACGCGCGTCAGCATCAGCCCCGACACGTTGGCGCAGGCGATCAGGAGCAACACGCCGACTGCGGCGCACAACACCCACATTGCCTGGCGCGCCGGCCCAATTTGATGATCGAGAAACGGCAACACCGCAACTTGTTGTTGCCGCGGCGGGATACCCGCCGGCATCGTCGCCGCCATGATCTCGGCATGCACACGCGTCCAGTTCGAGGCGGCCTGCTCCGGTGTGATTCCGGGATTCAGCCGCCCAATCAGGAACATCAAGCCGAAATTGCGCAGCGGGTTGGGATTGCCGCCAGGCACCGGGTCGCCGATGATCGGCGCAGCCGCGCGCCATGCGTCTGTGCCTTGCGGATAGTTGAAACCCTCCGGCATCACGCCGATGACCTCATGCAGCCGTTCGTCAAGGCGAATGCGTTTGCCGACGATGTTGCGGTCCGAGCCGAACTGCCGCGCCCACAATGCGTGACTGAGCACAACGACCGGCGCTGACTTGGTCCGATCTTCGTCCGGCCGAATCATCCGGCCCAGCAACGGTACCGCACCGAGCACTTCGAAGAAATTTCCAGACACTCCTGTGGTCGGAACCTTGAGCGGCTCGCTTACGCCATCCAGTACGGCTGTCCACGTCGATGAACTGTGCGAGGCGACGACGCCGGTCGCCGGTGCGGCCGCCCCGATGTCCTGGACATCCAGGTACGAGAGCTCCAGCACGCGCATGTTGGCCGACGGGCTGGTGCCCCAGGCGACCACGAGGCGCCCCGGATCGCGGATCGGCATCGGCTTGAGCAACACCGCGTAGACCGCGCTGAAGATGGCGGTGCTGGCGCCGATGGCAAGGGCAAGGGTGGTGACTGCCGCCGCCGTGTAGCCGGGCGACTTGCGCAGGTGGCGGAGTGCGAGACGCATTGGTGGTCTACCGAGGCAGTGCCGGCAGCGGCGAATCTATCACCGCATCCGGCTCGGCTGCCACTGCAAACCCAGGCTGATGATCCGTTCGATCAACTTCGCATACGACACCCCGGCGCGCCGCGCCGACTCGGCGAAGTCTTCCCCCTGGGCCAGCTGCGGGTTGGGATTGGCCTCGATCACGTAGAGCTCGCCGTTCTCCTTCATGCGCAAATCAATGCGCGCGTAGCCGGAGAGATCGAGCGCGCGATACACGCGCTTCGACAGGTGCTGCACCCGGCCCGACACGTCGTCAGCGAGGCTCGCCAGCGTGGTGTCGATGCCGTGCTTCTTCTGGTACTTGACGCTCCACTTGACGCGCTCGGTGGCGATGCGCCAGTTGTTGTCGGGCATCTTCGAGAAGGACATCTCCCAGACCGGGAATACCTGCAGGCGGTCGTTGCCCATCACCCCGACGTACAGCTCCCGGCCGTCGATGAACTCCTCGACGATCGCCGGCGTCATGATGGTGTCGTGAATGAACTGCACGCGCTTGTGCAGCTGCTCTTCGTTGATCACCACCGAAGCCTGCGAGATGCCGGTCGATGATTCATAGGTCAGCGACTTGACGATCAGCGGGAACTGCAGGCGCTTGGGCAGCTTGGCCTTGCCGCCGATCGGCACCACCAGGAAGTCGGGCACCGGGATGCGGTGATAGGCCATCAGCTTCTTCGCCAGTGCCTTGTCACGCGACAGCGTCAAGCCGCGCGGATTGCAGCCGGTGTAGGGCACCTTCAGCAGTTCCAGGTAGCTCACCACGTTTTGATCGAACACCACCACATCGTCGAACGCCTCCATCAGGTTGAAAGTGATGGTGGGCTTGAATTCCTCCATGGTGGTGCGGATCGGCGTGAGGTCGTCGTGCACGCCGATGACGCAGACTTCGTGGCCCAGCGCCTTCAGGGTGCGCACGACGTCGTATTCCATGCGCCACTCGGCCTGCTGCGCCGTGGTCTTATCGACTTTCTCATCGGGCGGCTCGAGGCCCTTGTGAACGAGCGCCAGCACGCGTTGCGGCTTCATAGCGCGACGCGATGCCGGCCGCTGTGGAGATAGTTCATGACCTGCACGGTCAGCAGCACGGTGAACTCCTGGAGCGCCCGATCTTCAGGCGTGGCCAGCCGCAGCTTCAGCTCGCGGCAACGAAGGACGATGTCTTCAAGCACTTTGTCGATGGTGTACTGGTAGATGCCGGTCCAGTCGGCCACCACTTTGCGCACCTGTTGCCGGTGGCGCGCGAGGAACTGCGCCGCGGTCATGTGACTGGCGTGTTCGGGCGCATCCGAAAACAGCTTGCGCAGGTCGCGATCGTAGAAGTTCGGATGGTCGACGCCATAGTGCCGCCGCTTCCGGCGATAGTGAAAACGCAGGGTGCGATTCAATCGCCGCAGCGGATCGACTTCCTCCGCGCGCGTCAGCAGCGGCTTCTTGCCGACCAGCGACGCCATCAGCGCGTCCATGTACTCGAGTTTCCTGATCGCGCGCCATCCCGTGTAGCGCGCCTTCCAGTTCGATTCCGGCGTCAGCCACACCGCGAATGTTTCCGCGAAATCCTCATCCGGATGGCTTTGCGCGTACCACGGATCGAGATGCAGGACAAAACTCTTGCTGTAGGGGCGCGGATCGTAAAACTCCGGATAGGGCTTCGACGAGCTGCCAAACATCTTGCGGCGCTGCTGGCGCAAGCGCAGCTTGTAGGCGTTGTCGATCACGTGACCGGCCTCGTGCCGCAGGATGCGCATGCACCATTCGTGTTCGCCGCCTTCGACGGCGAGCATCTGTGCCTTCTCCAGCCGCTCCAGCCGTGGATGCGCAAGATAGAACGGCACGGCCATCGACACGCTGCCGTCGGGCGTAAACCATTCGTCGGACAGGTAGAAGTGGAGCGGGAAGTTGAGCCCGCGGTCCGACAGTTCCTTCTTCAGCTGCTCGATGCGCGTCTCGACGACGGTGCCTTCCAGCTTCAGAGGCAACTGCGACATCCGCAGATCGAGGAGTTCCTCGTCGGGCAGGTCGGGCCAATTTGATGGAACCGATCGAGGCATCAGCGTCTGCGATAGTTTATGCGCGATAATGGGGCACGTGCGCTCGTAGCTCAGTTGGATAGAGCATCAGCCTTCGAAGCTGAGGGTCACAGGTTCGAGCCCTGTCGAGCGCATATCCCGCCTGGCGGCGGGATACGGCGCCGACCGGTCTCAGCCGCATCGCGGCTGACCTGCGGTCCGCCGCAAATGGGGTCGAGCCCTGTCGAGCGCACCATTCGACTCGCTCATGGCCCGTGCGCCGCCTCGAGCGCGGACCGCGTTTACCGCGACACCTTCAGCTTGTCCTTGAACGACTTCTCCAGCTTTTTCACCTTGGGCATCGCCACCGCGGCCACGTAAGGCTGGTTCGGGTTTCTCGCCACGAAGTCCTGGTGATAATCCTCCGCCTCAAAAAACTGCTCGAGCGGTTCAAGCGTGGTGGCAATTGGTTCCTGGAACACCTTCGCTTCCGTCAGCTGCCCGATGTACGCCTCGGCGACCTTGCGCTGTCCTTCGCCCTCGTAAAACACCGCCGATCGGTACTGGCGTCCGATGTCGTTGCCCTGGCGATTGACGTGCGTCGGGTCGTGGGCGACGGCGAAGAACACTTTCAAAATCTGGCCGAAGCTAATGCGGCTCGAGTCGAAGCGAACGCGTATCACTTCGGCATGATCGGTCGTGCCGCTGCATACCGTCCTGTAGTCGGCCGTCTCCGCGGTCCCGCCGGCATACCCGGATACGACGCCGATCACGCCATCGAGCTTCACGAATACCGCTTCGGTGCACCAGAAACAGCCGCCGGCCAGGACCACCGATTGCGGCGTGCCGGTGGGATCCGCCGGGATGTCCACGGCGGGATCCGGAAACTGATCCGCGGGGATGCCCGCATCGCCACCAAATAGTTCACTGAGTTTCATCCTTCGATTCTAAGCCGGGCGCACGGCTAATATCTCTGCATGCGCTACCTGCATTACGACGTATTTACCGATCGCCTGTTCGAAGGCAACCAGCTGGCGGTGTTTCCGGAGGCGGCCGGCCTCAGCGACGCCGCCATGCAGACCATTGCGCGCGAAATGAACTTTTCGGAAAGCACGTTCATCATGGCACCCGAAGCGCCGGGCACCGACGTGCGCATGCGCATCTTTACGCCGGGGCGCGAGTTGCCGATGGCTGGGCATCCCACGATCGGCAGCACCTTCGCGCTGGCGCATCTCGAGGTGATAGCGGCTGGACGCGATCGCTGGGTGTTCGGGCTCAATGTCGGCCCGACGCCGGTTGAGCTGACGTGGTCGGACGGCCGCCTGGTGTTTGCGTGGATGGATCAGCAGCGGCCGGACTTTCGAGCGCCGGCGTCGCCTGCGGATGAAATCGTGCGTTCGATCGGCTTGTCGCCCGATCAAGTGCCCGCCGGCTTACCGATCGAGGAGATCTCGTGCGGCGCCAACTTTATCTTCGTGCCGCTGGCCTCGCGTGCAGACGTCGACGCGGCGGAGCCTGATACCGCGCGCATGAAGCGCCTGGCCAGCGCGTTTCCCGGCAACCGAAGCGCGGTCTTCCTGTTCAGCACCGAGCAGGTCGATCGCGACGTCACGGCATACAGCCGGATGTTCGCACCGGGGTTCGGCATCACTGAAGATCCCGCCACCGGTGGTGCGAGTGGACCACTCGGGTGTTACCTGGTGAAGCATGGCCTCGTGCCGAAGGCGAACGTGTCGGAAATGATCAGCCTGCAAGGCGTGCGGATGGGGCGGCCAAGCCGCATTCACATTCGAATTGCCAGCGACGCCGCGAGCGCAATTACGCGTGTCCAAGTCGGCGGCACGGCCGTTCGCGTGGCAGCGGGAGACATGGCTGATTGGTGATTGCCGATTGCTGATTGCTGATTTACGGCGCGAGGCGGCTTCGCTCCCAGCCTTCGCCGCTGCGCACATAAAGCAACCGATCATGCAGCCGGCTTTTCCGTCCCTGCCAGAACTCCATTGATTCCGGCACCACGCGATAGCCGCCCCAGAACGGGGGCAACGGCACCCGCCCTCCAGCGTACTTCGCGGCGAGATCCGCGTATCGCGATTCGAGCACGGCGCGATCGCTGACGCGGCGGCTTTGCGCCGATGCCCACGCACCAATCTGGCTTTCGAATGGCCGGGAATGAAAGTAGGTGTCTGATTCTTCGGCGGACGTCTTCTGCACGCGGCCGCTGATGCGCACCTGCCGCTCGAGGGCGGCCCAGAACAGCAGCAACGATGCGCGCGGATTGTCGTCGAGGTCGCGGGCCTTGGCGCTCTCGTAGTTGGTGAAGAAGACGAAGCCCGCCTCGTCGAATCCCTTGAGCAACACGATCCGCGCCGACGGCACGCCGTCGCGGGAAGCGGTGGCCAGCGTCATCGCGTTGGTGTCGAGCAGTTCGGCCTTTAGCGCTTCGCCGAACCACAACGAGAACTGCGCGATCGGATCCTCGTGCGCGTCGGTTTCGGTGAGCGCGCGGCTGGCGTAGTCGCGTCGGAGGTCGGCGATTGATGTCATGGGTGTTCCAGCAGGGTGATTCCGGCGCGGGCGGAAGGTGATCGCACTTCGACCCAGATGCCGAGGAACCGGGGATCCTTCGACGAGGGATCGAGCTCGCGTGGAGAGAAGCCGTCGTTCACCGAGATCGTCAACGGCACCACGCCGCCCGCCATGGTCGGCAATTCCACTTCAACCGCTTCACCGGGCACCAGCGACACATCATGCGACCAGCCGAACGTGCTGAAAGTTGCCTTGTTCGCCTTGCCGCCGCTGTGGATGCGCAAAGTCACGGGTGCATTGTGAGTCGGCGGCGTCGCGACGGTGATGTCTGAACTGCGCCGGCCGATTGTCCAGAATCCCTCCGGTTCCGGATACATCCGATCGTCGTGAAAGAAGAGGCTCACCTCGCCGTAGTGCGCCGCGGCGACCACCACCGGTACGATCGGGCGCGACCCGGCATCGACAACTGCGGTCGGGGTGATGGTGATCGCATCGATCGCACGTTCGAGTTCGGCAGGCCCGCGCATGCCGACGAAACTGGCGTTGACGGGCAGCCACAAGGTGGTGCGCCACGACTCGCCTGGGCGAGCCTGGATGTTCCAGCTCTCGAGCGGTGGGCCGACGCGTCCGATCTGCAGCGCCAGCGGCCAGGCGCGATCGGTGCCGTGATCGTTGAACGTGACCTCGATCTGATACGTCCCCGCGGGCAGCGAGAACCGGCCGTTATGAATCACGCGCAGCGGCTGCGGATCGGTGCGCTGCATCGGCTTCACGCCCAGCGTCAACCGCGGCACTACGTCGGCGCTCGCGCCGCGGCGCAACGGGTCGTACACGATCGCGGCGGGACGCACGCGCGCGTCGAAGCCGTCGAGCGCAGCAAGGCGCGACCTGGCGCTGAGATCGACGCTCGGCGATGGCTTCGCAGTTGGGATCAATGGCGCCGTGATCGCGATCGCGATCAGCGCCGAAGCGAGCGTCGCTGCGGCGGCCAACGCGGCGCTGCCGGCGCGTGCCGTGCGCACGCGCGCCAAGATGAACGCCGCCGCGAACGCAAGCAGCAGCCACCATGCCGCCTGCATGAGCCCGATCGTCCAGGGTTGCCCGAGGAACGTCGGCGCCAGCGTCCACAACTCCCAGCGCGGCGACCAGAAGGCGAGCAGGGCCGATGAACCGTCTCTCGCGTTGTTGATCAGCAACCCGTCTTCTGCCATCGCCAGCGTGACCGCGATGCCGATGCTGATCCACAACAACAAATGGTGCGCGGCGCGGCGAGCGGAGCCGCCGGGAGCGGCGCGGAAAGCCGCCGCGAGCGGCAGCATCAGGAGCGGCAGGCCCGAAACAATCGGCCGGCCCGGTGCCGACGAGCCGCCCCACCAGATACCGAATGCGCCAACGGTGGCCAGCAGCGCGACGCATATAAAGGTGATCTCGACAGCGAGACGCCGCAGCAACCCGCCGCTGCGCCACATCTGGAACAGTCCGGTCGCCGCGAGGATGTAAACCGGCGCCAGCGCCAGCAGGCCGTACTCCTGATCGAACAGCAGGCCTGGCCCACCCGTGAGCAGGTTCTGAGGCGAGGTCTGCGTCAACGAACCGTACGGGGCCATCGGTAGCGGATTTCCCCAATACGCGTAAAAGAATGCGAACCACGCGGCTAGCGAGATCGCATAAATCCCAACCACCACCCACACTTTCGAGTTTCGTAAAAGGGAAGCAGGTTCCCTTTTCTCCGACAGCCGGAACAGAACGACCAGCAGGAGGGCCGCAGACATCGGCGCGTATTTGGTGCTGAGCCAGGGCAGCACTGCGATGGCGACGCCGGACGCGATCCAGCGAGCCATGCCGGGCCGCTGGTGTTCGCGCGGTACCGTCCACACGAACGCGAAGATCACCGCAAGCCCGGCCGCGATCTCCGGATAGACGGTGAACGTGTTGAGCAGGTAAGGCGCGGTCAGTGCGATCGCCGCCCATCCGAACGTTGCGGCGCCCGCCGAGTTGAGCGTTGCCACCGTCCAGCGCCACGCGATCGCCATCGACGCCGCGGCCATCAGGATCAACGCGGCGATCACGCCGCGATAGCCCGCCACGCCATAGACCGGGGCCATGAGGACGGAAATGCCGATTGGATGAATTGAATAGATCTCCTGATCGGACCCGCGCGTCAGGTAATGCGGTTCGAGATCGGACTCGTAGTATTCGCGGTAATCGCCGCGCTGGTGGTTGTTTTCAATCTTCAAGTCGCCGTCACGCCACAGGCTTTGCGACAACACGAGGTAGTGCGGTTCGTCACCTGACGGAAACAGCGGTGTCGACGTCAGCCGACCC
>DASVFC010000122.1:0-2735 GCA_036380235.1 Vicinamibacterales bacterium | reverse complement strand
CAGGTTCGGGAGCTGATGACGTTTCAGGGCGGCAATCCACGTTTCGAAGTGGATCCGGCAATCGCCGTCAGCACCTTCCCCGACAACGTCCTCGAGACCTACTCCGCCTTTCGCGAGAGCGTCCAGTTCAGGCCCGAGGACGTTGGCGCCGAATGGCGAGCTTCCGGCGCCGCCGCTGCGGTGCAGCGAACGCTTACGCCGTCGCTGTCCTGGAACGATACGGCACCTGATCCCGCCGGACCAGTGGATCTCGACGCCGATCGGCGCGACATCGGATCGAACAACTGGGTGGTGGCGGGATCGCGAACGGTCAGCACGCGGCCGATCCTCGCCAACGATCCGCACCGCGTGATCGCGGCGCCGTCGCTGCGCTACTGGGTCCACCTCAACGCGCCAGGATGGAACGTGATCGGCGGCGGTGAACCCGTGCTGCCGGGCGTGTCGATCGGCCACAACGACCACGGCGCGTGGGGCCTCACCGTCTTCGGACAAGACGCGGAAGACCTTTACGTTTACGACACCAATCCCGCCAACCCGAACGAGTATCGCTATCGCGGCGGCTGGGAAGCGATGCGCCTGATCAGCGAGACCATTCCGATCAAAGGCGAGAAGCCGGAAACGGTTGAACTGAAGTACACGCGCCACGGCCCGGTGCTGTTCGAGGACCGCGCGAACCGCAAGGCGTATGCGCTGCGTGCCGGCTGGCTCGAACCTGGCGGCGCGCCGTACCTCGCCAGCTTGCGGATGAACCAGGCAAAGACCTGGCAGGAGTTCCGCGAGGCGTGCAGCTACAACAACATGCCTTCGGAAAACATGGTGTGGGTGGATCGCGAAGGCAACATCGGCTGGCAAGCCGCCGGCATCCAGCCCATTCGCCGCGGGTGGAGCGGCATCCTGCCGGTTCCCGGCGACGGCCGCTACGAGTGGGAGGGTTATCTCCCCATCACCTCGCTGCCGCACGAACTGAATCCGCCGCGTGGATTCATCGCCACCGCCAACAACTTCCTGATGCCGGACGACTATCCGTACAAGGATCTGCTGCAGGTCACGTGGTCCGACGCGTTCCGCGCCTCGCGCATCGAGGAAGTCCTCGGCTCCGGGCGTAAGTTCAGCGTCGCCGAGATGACGCGCCTGCAGAATGACGATCTCTCGATCGCGGCGCGGGCGCTGACGCCGCTGCTGCGTCACGTCACGCTGCCGAACCAGCCGAGTGCGCGCGCCCGCGACTTGCTGAGCAACTGGGATTTCGTGCTCGACAAGGATTCGGCTGCGGCAGGCGTGTATGCAATGTGGCAGCGCCGCCTGCTCGCCAACGCGCGCGACGTCATCGTCTCAGCGCCGCTCCGCGCCGCGGTTGGCGCGAACATCGTCGGCACCAGGAAAGTGATCGACTTGCTGCAGGCGCCGGACGGCCGCTTCGGCGCCGACCCAATCGCCGGTCGCGATGCAATCGTCGCCAGGAGCATGGACGAAGCGGTCGCCGAGCTTACCAAGCGCTTCGGCCCGGATATGCAGGCGTGGAAGTACGGCCAGGAGAAGTTTCACCACGCGCTGATTCGGCATCCGCTGTCGGACGCGGTCAACGCGGCGACGCGTGAGAAGTTGATGGTCGGCCCGCTGCCGCGCGGCGGCGACGGATCGACCGTGAGCGCCACCGGAAACGGCGACAACCAGACGTCCGGCGGCTCGTTGAAGATCATTGCCGACACGGAAAACTGGGACAACTCGGTCGGTCTCAACACGCCGGGTCAGTCCGGTGATCCGGACAGTCCGCATTACCGCGATCTGTTCAAGCTCTGGGCTCAGGGCCAGTACTTCCCCATCGCGTATTCACGCCCGAAGGTAGATTCCGTGACGGAGAGCGTGTTGCGCTTGCAGCCGGCGGCTACTGCGACGCAGCAGTGATGTTGTAGCGCTCGCGCAGCACCCCGAGATGATGTTGCGCGTGGCCGGGCAGGATCCAGCACAGCGCGCGCGCCGTGATCGGAAACCCGTTGGCGGTGCCGGCGCGCGCGATTCCGTCGGCGTCGATTGATTCCACGAGCGCAATCGTCGCTTTGCGCACCACGATCATCTCGTCCACGACGTCGGCGATGCGGCGGCGCCCGTGCGGCGAAGCTGCCATCCACGCGTTCTCGTCCATGCCGGCAAGCGGAGCCGAATCGGCCCGCAGGATATGCAGCAGCCGGTAGGAAAACAGCCGCTCGGTGTCTGCCATGTGGCCGATCAGCTGTTTGATGGTCCACTTTCCTTCCGCGTAACGAAAAAAGCCCTGCTCTTCCGACAGGTAGCGCAACTGCTCAAACACATCGAGTTGCGCGCGCAGCAGTCCAACCGGTCCCGAAGCCGGCACCTTGCCGATGTAGCCGGCATAAAACTCGTTAAACTCCGCGGGCTGCGGCGGATCGATCGTCGTCACGATAAGACCTTCTCCTTGATCAGCAGGGTGGACAGATGTTCCAGCGTCTCGAGACCGTGGACATCCGAGGGCAGTTGCGGCACGCGCACCCTGAGATGTTTGGTGAAGCGGCGATCGATCTCCTCGAGATACACCAGCTCCTGGTCGTGACGCGCGCGCAGGAACGGGTCGGGGCTCGTCTCCGGAAGCACTCGATTGACCACGAGGCCCCCGATCGTGACGCCGGCATCCTGGAGCTGCTCGATGGCCCGTGCCGTCTCTTCGATCGGCAGGCGCTCGGCCACCAACACCAGCACGAAGGCGCAGACCCGAGGAC
>DASVFC010000121.1:0-3229 GCA_036380235.1 Vicinamibacterales bacterium | reverse complement strand
ACTGCCGCGCCCGTTCAACTTCGTCGTTGTCCCAGCCGAACTCCTCGCGAAAGGTATCGAGCGTCGATTGCTCGTAGGCCTCGAGCACGTTGGAGAGCGTTACGGATTTGCTGCCGTACTGTTCGCGGATGCGCTGATCGTTCGGCAGGTTCACGCCAATCGGCGTGACCGGCCCCGCGTCGCCGGCCTCGACGACGACCTCGATGGCCTGCGCCGACACGCCCTCGACCTTCGGCTTGCGGTACTTCGGATCGACCGGCAGGTGATCCTCGAACCACTGCGCGTGCGTGGCCAGGGCGCGAATCTTGTCGGTCTTCTCGTGGTTCGCGTAATAGACGACGCCTTCCCACGCGCCCTTCATGCCGCGGGCGTCCATGTAGACCTCGATGAATCCATTCATCGTGTCGACCACCGAATCGCGATTCTGCACCCATGCGATGTCGAACGCTTCGCGGTCGGCCTCATCGCCTGTCTCGTAGAACCGGATTAACGCCGTCAGGGCCTTCGCCAGCGGCTCCGGTGCAAATGCCACGGCGTTCTGCAGGTGCCGGACCACATTACGCAGCTCGCGGTCATACAAACCGCCGACCTTGTAGACCTCTTCGACAATCTTCCCGTCCGTCTTGACGACGCGCGAGTTGAGCGGGTGCTGTTCGGCGAAGCCCTCGAGGTCGTCCATGTTGACGCCGACGTAGAGGTTGTTCGCGCTCGATTCGAGGATGTCCTGGTCCTCGCCCGGCGTCTTGAACGTGACCATCGGCTCGTAGTCGGGATCGAAAAACATCTTGGCGTAGTTGTCGACGCGCTGGCTGATGCCCTCTTGCTTCTCCAGCGCGAAGTCGGCGCCGTTGGCGGCGGCGATTTCCATCGCCTCGATCAGCTGCTGGCGATTCAGGTTGAGAACGAACTTGCGCGCGGTGAGGTTGTTGTAGGGGCCGGTGTTGATCCAGAACAACTTGGTATAGCGCGTCAGCTCCTTCAGCGTGTCCTCGGAAATGCCGGCGGCGTGCGTGATGATCTGCTCGAGCAGCCTGCGCATGCCGAGATTGTGGCGATGACGCTGGTCGTAATAGATGTCGCGGCCGGCGAGGGCGGCAAGATAGAGGTGATAAACGAGCGTCTTCTCGGTCAGCGACAGCCTCTCGAAGCCGTCGGCATACAACTGCACGACCGCCGCATCGTCGATCTGCTCGAGCAGATACGGCCGGGTGGCCGGTGGCGCATCGGCGGCCGCCGGCGTGGACTGGGATCTCATAGCGGAACGTCTACCTTCTGGCCGTGCACCGGCACCTCGACGCGCCAGCCCAGCTCCTTTTCAATTCGCAGCCGCAGCGCGTCCTGCGCCACGATCTCGCCATGCACGAGGTAGGTCACCTTGGGGGCGCGCGGAAACGTGCGCAGCCAGCGGATGATCTCCCCGGCGTCGGCGTGCGACGACAGCCCGTCGATCTTCTCTATTTTGGCGTGAACCGGCACGTGTTGACCGAACATCTTCACGTGTCGTGCACCCTCGATCAGCTGGCGCCCGCGGGTACCCGCCGCCTGGAAACCGACGAACAGCACGGTATTGCGCGGATCCGGCAATCCCGCGAACAAATGATGCACCACGCGGCCGCCCGTGGCCATGCCGCTCGAGGCGATGATCACCGCCGGGCGATCGTTCTCCACCAGCGCCTTTGATTCGAGGCCGGAGTTGACGGCCGTGAAGCGCGGCAGCTTGCGGCGCATGGCGTCGAGCTCCTTGTCGAGCTCGGCGCGATGCGCCTGGTAGAACGCGATGCCTTTGATCGCCATCGGGCTATCGACGTAAACCGGCAGCTGCTGCAGGCGGCCCTGGTCCTCGAGCTTGAATAGCCAATACAGCAGCTCTTCGACGCGCCCGATCGCGAAGGCCGGAATTATTACCTTGCCGCGGCGCGCGTGCGTCTCGGTGATGATGCGCGCCAATGCGGCGCCATCGTCTTCGGGCGGGTGCATCCGATCGCCGTAGGTGGACTCGACCAGCAACACGTCTGCGTCAACGCCCGGTGTGGGATCGGGGAGGATGGGGCGAGAGTATCGGCCAAGATCGCCGCCAAAGAGGATGCCCGGCGAGCTGTTGTCGGCGCGCGTCACTTTCACGTACGACGATCCAAGCAGGTGACCGGCGTGGATAAACTCGATTTCGAACCCTTTGCCGATCGCGATCTTCCTTCCAAACGGCGAGCGCCGCAGCCGCGACAGCGCTTCGGCGGCATCGGCCTCGGTGTACAGCGGCAATGCCGGATGGTGCCGCGAGTAACCGCGTTTGTTCGCGAACCTGGCGTCTTCCTCTTGCAGGTGCGCCGCGTCGGGCAGGACCAGGCTGCAGAGGTCGGCGGTGCCCTCCGTGCAATACACCGGGCCCGTGAAGCCTTGCGCCACCAACCGCGGTAGCCAGCCGGTGTGATCGATGTGCGCATGCGTGAGCACGACGCAATCGATCGTGTCGGGCCGGACAGCAAACGGCGACCAGTTGCGCGTCCGCAGATCCTTCAGGCCTTGAAACAGCCCGCAGTCGATCAAGACCCGAAGGCCGTCGACCTCCAGGAGGTGTTTGGAGCCGGTGACCGTCCGCGCGGCCCCGAGAAACGTCAGCGTCGCCATGTTCGTATATTAGAGGTTTGGTTAATCGTAACCTGCTCATTGTCTTGTTGTTGTGGGCTTCAACCGCGGCAGCACAGTCCACCCGGCCGGAGATGCGGGCGTACCGCCTGACTGATACCGAGTCGATCGTCCTCGACGGCGCGCCTGACGAACCGGCGTGGCAGAAGGCCGTGCCGGCGACGAATTTCCTGCAGCGCGATCCGGAAAACGGTGCGCCGGCAACCGAACGAACCGAGGTGCGCGTGGTCTTCGATCGCGACCGCATCATCCTCGGCGTGACGTGCTTCGACTCCGAGCCGGCTCGCCTGCTTGGCAACCAGATGCAGCGCGATCAGTCGTTTGAAGCCGACGATCGTTTCATGTTCTCGATCGATCCGTTCTTCGACGGCCGCACCGGCTACTTCTTCGAGATCAACCCGTCGGGCGCGATGGGTGACGGGCTGATCACGAGTCCGACCGGCGGCGGCGGCTTCGGCGGCGAGATGAACAAGTCGTGGGACGGCATCTGGATCGCGCGCGTCCGCCGCACGTCGATCGGCTGGACGGCAGAGATCGAAATTCCGTTCAAGACGGTGAACTTCGATCCCGGCACTAATACCTGGGG
>DASVFC010000120.1:0-3048 GCA_036380235.1 Vicinamibacterales bacterium | reverse complement strand
AGCGGCCGCCCGGGCCAGGTGATCGGCCATCACTTTTTCAGCCCGGCGAACGTCATGAAGCTGCTCGAGATCGTGCGCGGCCGCGACACCAGCAAGGAGGCAATCGCGACCTCGTTGGCGCTGGCGAAGCGGCTCGGCAAGGTCGGCGTGGTCGTCGGCAATTGCTTTGCCTTCGTGGCCAATCGCATGCTCGCGTATTACATGCGTGAAGCGTTGCTGTTGCTCGAGGAAGGGGCCACGGTGCCGCAGATCGACAAGGCAATGACCGACTTCGGCATGCCCGTCGGCCCGTTCGGAATGCAGGATATCGCCGGCATCGACGTCGGCTGGCGGATCCGGCAGTTCCTGAAGTCGGTTGGCAAGACGCGCGCCGAAGGACCACAATCGGAAGTGCCCGATCGGCTGTACGAGATGGGCCGCTACGGTCAGAAGACGGGAGCAGGTTGGTACAAGTACGAACAAGGGAGCCGCGAGCGCATTCACGATCCGCTCGTCGACGAGATCGCGGCCAGGGAAGCGGCCAGGCGCGGCATTCAGCGCCGCGCTATCAAAGACGACGAAATCATCGCCCGCATCATGACGGCGCTGGCGAATGAAGGCGCGCGCATCCTCGAGGAAGGTTACGCGACGCGCGCC
Organism: Vicinamibacterales bacterium; assembly: GCA_036380235.1. Classification (GTDB taxonomy): domain Bacteria; phylum Acidobacteriota; class Vicinamibacteria; order Vicinamibacterales; family UBA2999; genus 12-FULL-67-14b. The sequence continues at coordinate 2,412 of DASVFC010000120.1, read as the reverse complement.
AGCGACATCGATGCGGTGTATTGCTACGGCTTCGGCTACCCGCGCCACGTCGGCGGGCCGATGTTCTATGCAGACAGCGTCGGCTTGCCGTCGGTACTGGAACGCGTGCAGCAGTACCGCGCGCAGTTCGGAGACTACTGGAAGCCCGCGCCGCTGCTCGAGCGCCTCGTCACCGAAGGTAAGACCTTCAACAGCGATGCGAAGTAGAGGCAGGTACTTGCTGGCTTCTGTCTAATATTTCTCGAACAGCGCCGCGGCACCCTGACCGCCGCCGACGCACATGGTGACGACGCCGTAGCGAGCGTTACGGCGTTGCATCTCGTTGGCGAGCGTGCCGACCAGCCGCGAACCGGTCATGCCGAACGGGTGGCCGATGGCAATCGACCCGCCGTTGAGGTTTAGACGATCCATTGGAATGCCGAGCCGATCGCGGCAATAGAGCACTTGCGAGGCGAACGCCTCGTTGAGCTCCCACACGTCGATGTCTTCGACCGCCAGTCCATGCTTCTGCAGCAGCTTCGGCACGGCGAACACCGGGCCGATGCCCATCTCGTCTGGCTCGCAGCCGGCAACGGCATACCCGCGGAACACCAGCAACGGCTTGATGCCGAGTGCCTTCGCGCGATCGGACGACATCACCACCGTCGCCGAGGCGCCGTCCGACAGCTGCGATGAATTGCCGGCCGTGACGGTGCCTTTGCCGCTCGTGGTGTCGAATACCGGCGGCAGCTTCATCAGGCCTGCCAGCGTCGTCTCGGGCCGATTGCACTCATCGCGTTCGACCCGCACCGTTTCCTCTCCGGTCTTCTCGCCGCTCTTCTTGTCGAGGATCGCGCGCGTCACCTGGATCGGCGCGATCTCGCCGTTGAAGAAGCCATCCTGCTGCGCCCTCGCCACGCGTTGCTGGCTGATCAGCGAATATTCATCCTGCGCCTCGCGGCTGACGTTGTAACGCCTGGCCACTACTTCAGCCGTCTCGCCCATCACCATGTAGAGGCCGGGATGTTCCTGCTTGACGACGGGATTCGGCGAGTTGTCGCGCTGCATCATGGTGATCGACTCGACGCCGCCGCCGATCGCCGCTTCGACGCCTTCGTTCATCACCATGTGAGCCGCCTGCACAATCGCCTGCAGGCCCGAATTGCAGAAGCGATTGACGGTCACGCCCGCCGTCGTCACCGGCAACCCCGCACGCAGTGCGGCCACGCGCGCCACGTTGTGGCCCTGCGGGCCGTGCGGTTGTCCGCAGCCGAGGATGACTTCTTCAATCTCGTTCCCGCCAAGCGCCGGCACCTTGCGGAGGGCATCGGCGATAGCATGGGCGGCGAGATCGTCTGGTCGACTGATATTGAAGGATCCGCGATGTGACTTCGCCAGGGGCGTGCGGCTGCTGGACACGATTACGGCTTCGCGCATGGTGGTTCCCCTGATTGTACAATTCATGCACTGATGCATGTCACTGCGCTGATTGCCGCCGGCGGCCGCGGGGTCCGTCTCGGCGCCGATCGGCCCAAGCAGTTTCTCGAGATCGGCGGTCGCTCGATCCTGGAGATGAGCGTCGCCGCGTTGGCGGCCAGCGCCCGGATCACCGACATTGTCGTCGCGCTGCCCGCGGATCACCTCGAGGCGGCTGGGAGCGGCTGGGCGCCGCTGCCGAAGCCGGTTGCCTTCGTCGTCGGCGGCGCGCGACGGCAGGATTCGGTGGCGAACGCGTTCGCGCGGGCACCGCAGCACGCCGATGTGATCGTCATTCACGATGCGGCGCGGCCGTTTGCGACGAGCGAAATCATCGCGCGGACGATCGACGCCGCACGCGTTCATGGCGCTGCGATCGCGGCGATTCCCGTGCGCGATACGGTTAAGCAGACCGGCGAGGCGGATGGCGATGGCTCGCGGCCGATTCGCGGCACCATTCCCCGCGAGACCATCTTTCTCGCGCAAACACCGCAGGCGTTCCGACGCGAGGTGCTCGCGCGCGCTCTCGAAGAAGGACGCGCGATCGATGCCACCGACGAAGCAATGCTGGTGGAGCGGCTGGGATTACCGATACACGTCGTCGAGGGTGATCCGCGCAACATCAAAATCACGACGCCGGAAGATTTGGCGGCGGCGCGGTCGACAAAGGTGCAAATGAGAATTGGGAATGGCTACGACTTGCATAAGTTGGTGACGGGCCGGCCGCTCATCCTTGCCGGCGTCGCCATCCCGTTCGAGCTGGGGCTGTCCGGGCATTCAGACGCGGACATCGTCTGCCACGCCGTCACCGATGCAGTGCTCGGCGCCGCCAACGCCGGCGACATCGGCCGCATGTTTCCCGACACGGATCCGCAGTGGAAAGGCGCCGACAGCATCGTGCTGCTCAAAGGTGCCGTCGCCCGTGTGCACGACGCCGGCTATCGGGTCTCGAATGTC
>DASVFC010000119.1:0-2359 GCA_036380235.1 Vicinamibacterales bacterium | reverse complement strand
AGGTGGCGACCGAACTGTCGCAACGCCTGACGAGCATTTTCCTGACGGACGATCGCGGGCTGCGCCCCGTGCTTGGCGACCTCGCGCTTTTTCAATTCGATCCGAACTGGAACAAGTTGATACCGTTTCACGAATACTTCCACGGCGATAGCGGCGCCGGCGTCGGTGCCAGTCATCAGACCGGCTGGACCGCCCTGGTGGCCAAACTGCTTCAGCAATCCGGTGAACGCCCATGGGGGTGGCGTAATGACCAACAGCTCCACGAAACTGCCGTCGGCTGACGCTGTGGCGGCGGCCAATGCCGCCGCCGCGGACGCGATTCTGCTTGCGCGCTTGCGTGCGGGCGACGCGGCCGCGTTCGAGGACCTCGTACGTGCGAACTCGCCGCGAATGCTGGCCGTGACCCGACGCATCCTCGATTCCGAAGACGATGCCAAGGACGCAGTGCAGGAGGCGTTTTTGTCGGCCTTCCGCAGTCTGCCCCAATTCGAGGGAGGCTCGTTACTCTCGACCTGGCTGCATCGCATTGCCGTCAACGCGGCGCTGATGAAGCTGAGAACGCGTCGCCGCAAGCCCGAGCGGTCGATCGAAACGCTGCTGCCTGAGTATCTGGCTGACGGCCACCACGCCGAAGACTTTCACGATTGGAACCTGCCGGCCGATCGCGCCATGATCGGCGCCGAACAGCGTGCCATCGTCCGCAAGTGCATCGGCGAATTGCCCGACAACTACAGAACGGTGTTAGTGCTCCGCGACATCGAAGAGCTCGACACCGAAGAAACCGCGGCCCGGCTCGGCATGACGCCGAACGCCGTCAAGATCCGGCTGCATCGTGCGCGGCAGGCGCTGCGCACACTGCTCGATCCCCATTTCAGGAGTGTGCGGTCGTGACGTGCCGAGAGTTTGCCGACTTCATGATGGATTACATCGCCGGGCAGCTGCCCGTCGACTCACGGGCGCTGTTCGAGCGCCACCTGGCGCGGTGCCCGAAGTGCCCGAAATACTTCGAGCAATACAAGGCAACGGTTGCGGCAGGCAAGACCGCGTTCGAATGCCCGGATGATGAGGTGCCAGCGGACGTTCCAGAGGATTTGATCCAGGCGATCCTGGCGGTCAAGCCGAGGTAAGAGGTGCGGGGTGCCAGGTGCACCCCGTATATCTATTGCTCCTGGTAGAACACGCTCAGGCCGCCATCGACGAAGTACGTCGACCCGGTCACGTAGGCGGCGTCATCTGAGGCGAGAAAAACCGCGAGTCCTGCTACATCTTCCGGCTGGCCGAGACGCGCGAGTGGTATCTGCCCCAGCAGCGCATTGAGCTTCGCCGGGTTGTGCAGCAGGTTGGTGTTGATCGGCGTTTCGATGGCACCCGGCGCGATGTTGTTGACGGTGATACCCATGGCGCCCAGTTCGACGGCGAGATTGCGCGTCAACATGCGCATGCCGCCTTTGCTCATGCAGTAAGCGGTGAAATTCGGGAACGGCACTTCTTCGTGAACCGAGCTGAGATTGATGATCCGTCCTGGCCGGCCCGCTGACATCAGGTGTTTGACCATCGCCTGCGTCGCGAAAAACGTGCCCTTGAGGTTGACGTCGAGCACGCGGTCATAGTCGTCTTCGCTGACTTCCCAGAACGGCGCGTGCTTTTCGATGCCGGCGTTGTTGACGAGGATGTCGAGTGGGCCAAGCGCGGCCGCCGCGGCATCAATCAGCATCCTGACGTCGGACGGCGATGCGATGTCGGCGGGCAGGATGACCGACTTCACTCCGCAAGCTGCGACTTCGCGTTGCACGTCTTCGGCCGCAGTTCTTGCACCAACGTAATTGATCGCCACATTAGCGCCTTCACGGGCGAAGCGCAGCGCGATGCCGCGGCCGATGCCGCGGCTGCTGCCGGTCACCAATGCGTTCTTTCCTTGCAGTCTCATGACACTCTCCTATTTGACATGGCGGCCACCATCGACCCTGATGGTTTCGCCGGTGATGAAATCGCTGGTGATCAATGCAATCGCCGTCTTGGCGATCTCCAGTTCGCCGCCCCATCGGCCTACCGGCGTGGCGGCGGCGACCTCGGCAACCTCGTCGGCACTCATGTCCGGCGGCGCGAGAATGGGACCCGGTGCAATCGCGTTGACCAGGATTTGATCGGCCGCGAGCTCGAGCGCCAGCGCTTCGGTGAGCGCAATCACGCCCGCCTTGGCGGTGTAATACGGCACGAATCCCCGGTAACCGGGTCTCCCCGATCGAGCCAGCCAGTCTGCGAAATTGATCACGCGCCCGCCGCCCTGGTGACGCATAAACGGCACCGCCGCCTTCGTCACCAGGAACACCGAGCGCAGGTTGATATCGATGTTGCGCTG
>DASVFC010000118.1:0-2720 GCA_036380235.1 Vicinamibacterales bacterium | reverse complement strand
TTGACTTCGAGCACGAACACGGTGTCGTCCTTGATCGCGAACTGCACGTTCATCAACCCGATCACCTTGAGCGCCCGTGCGATCCGCCGCGTGTAGTCGCGGATGGTGGCGATGTGGCGATCGGCCAGGCCGGGCGGCGGCACCACGCACGAGCTGTCGCCCGAGTGGATACCGGCCTCCTCGATGTGCTCCATGATGCCGCCGATGACCACCGCGCCGGTGGTGTCGGCGACGCAATCGACGTCGATTTCTTTCGCGTTCTCGAGGAAGCGGTCGATCAGGATCGGGCGGTCGTGCGACACGTCGACGGCGCTCGCCATATAGCGGTCGAGCGTGGCGACGTCATAGACGATTGCCATTGCGCGTCCACCGAGCACGTATGACGGCCGCACCACCACGGGGAACCCGACCTTGGCGGCGACCTCGCGCGCTTCGGCCTTCGACGTGGCGGTGCCGCTCGGCGGCTGCGGAATACCGAGATCCCATAGCAGCTGGTTGAAGCGTTGACGATCTTCGGCGAGGTCGATCGAATCGGGCGACGTGCCGAGGATGTTGACGCCGGCCGCCTGGAGGCCGAGCGCCAGCTTCAGCGGCGTCTGGCCGCCGAACTGCACCACGCACGACACGTCGACGTTGCCTTCGCGCTCGCGCTCGATCACCGCCATCACGTCTTCAAACGTGAGCGGCTCGAAGTAGAGACGATCGGCGGTGTCGTAGTCGGTCGAGACGGTCTCGGGGTTGCAATTGACCATCACGGTCTCGAACCCCTCTTTCTTGAAGCCAAACACCGCGTGACAGCAGCAGTAATCAAACTCGATGCCCTGGCCGATGCGGTTGGGGCCGCTGCCGAGGATGATCACTTTCTGCTTGTCGGTGGGATCGGCCTCGCAGGTGTCCTCGAAGCTGCTGTAGAGATACGGCGTGAACGACTCGAACTCGGCGGCGCAGGTGTCGATGCGCTTGAACGCGGTGCGCAGCTTCAGCTCGCTGCGCTTCTCGCGCACCGCGCTCTCGTTGACGCCAAGGATGTCGGCCAGTTCGCGATCGCCGAAGCCGGCGCGCTTGAGCGTGCGCATCAGGTCGTGCGACATGTCGCGCAGCCCGATCATCTCGGCGGTCTTGCGCAGCTCGGTCATGTCCTTGAACTGCTGCAGGAACCACGGGTCGATGTTGGTCAGCTCGTGCAGCTTCTCGACCTCCCAGCCAAGATCGAGGGCGCGGAACAGTGCCCACATGCGGCGATCGTTGGGAATCACCAGCTTGCGCCGCAACGCGGCGTCTTCTTCCTCCCTGGACGAAGGCTCGTCTTCGTTGTCCTCGACCGGGCGGCGAAACAGCATGCCCTCCTTGCCGAGCTCGAGCGAGCGCATGCCCTTGAGGAACGCTTCCTTGAACGTGCGGCCGATCGCCATCGCTTCACCGACCGATTTCATCTGCGTCGTCAGCGTGCGATCCGCCTGCGGGAACTTCTCGAAGTTCCAGCGCGGGATCTTCACCACCACGTAATCAATGGTCGGCTCGAACGAGGCCGGCGTCACGCGGGTGATGTCGTTCGGCACCTCATCGAGGCGGTAGCCGAGCGCCAGCTTGGCGGCGATCTTCGCAATCGGGAAGCCGGTGGCCTTCGACGCCAGCGCCGACGATCGCGATACGCGCGGGTTCATCTCGATCACCGTCATCCGCCCATCGTCGGGGTTGATGGCGAACTGGATGTTCGAGCCGCCGGTCTCGACGCCGACGCGGCGGATAATGCGGCGGCCCCAGTCGCGCATGCGCTGGTATTCCTTGTCGGTGAGCGTCAGCGCCGGCGCCACGGTAATGCTGTCGCCGGTGTGCACGCCCATCGGATCGATGTTCTCGATCGAGCAGATGACGACGAAATTGTCGGCGCCGTCGCGCATCACTTCGAGCTCGAATTCCTTCCAGCCGATCACCGATTCTTCGACGAGGATCTCGTGCACCGGACTGAGGCTGAGACCGCGGCCGGCAATGTCCTTGAACTCTTCGAGGTTGTAGGCAATGCCGCCGCCGACGCCGCCCATGGTGAACGACGGACGGATGATGGCGGGGAACCGGGTTTCCTCGACGATGGCCAGCGCTTCGGCAAGGGACTTGGCGACACCGCTCTTCGGCACCTCGACGCCGATCTCCCGCATCGCGTCGCGGAACAGCAACCGATCTTCCGCGACCTTGATCGCCGGAATCTGCGCGCCGATCAGCTCGACGCCGTACTTCTTGAGCACGCCGAGCTCGTCCAGCTGCACGGCAAGATTGAGCGCCGTCTGGCCGCCAACGGTGGGCAGCAACGCATCCGGCCGCTCGCGCTCGATGATCTTCTCCACCGCCTCCGGCGTCAGCGGCTCGATGTAGGTCTTATCCGCCAACTCCGGGTCGGTCATGATCGTCGCCGGGTTGCTGTTGACCAGGACGACCTCGAGGCCTTCGGAGCGCAACGCCTTCACCGCCTGCGTGCCCGAGTAGTCGAACTCGGCGGCCTGGCCGATCACGATCGGACCCGATCCGATCACCAGCACCCGTTTGATGTCAGTTCGCTTCGGCATTAGCGCTGGCACCCGCTCTCAGGCACACCATGCATCGGACGCACGCTTGGCACTTTGTTACTTCTCCATCTCGTCGAGAAATTCCTGGAACAGGTAATCGGCGTCGTGCGGCCCCGGCGACGCCTCGGGATGATACTGCACCGAGAAGATCGGCTTGTC
>DASVFC010000117.1:0-2750 GCA_036380235.1 Vicinamibacterales bacterium | reverse complement strand
AAGGACCTCGCGGGACAGATTGGCGCCATGGTCGGCGACATCGTCACGCTCACCACGCCATCGGGGTCCTTGACGCCGATGGGTGTGATGCCCCGCATGCGCCGCTTCAAGGTGGTTGGCACGTTCCGCCTCGGGCTCTACGACGTCGACTCGAGCACCGGGCTCGTGGCGCTGGAGCCGGGGATGCGCCTGGCCGGCACCGAGAGCGTCGATCACATCGAGGTCAAGGTCGCCGACATCTACAACGCACCGGCGATGGCCGATCAAATGGCGGAGAACTTCGGTCCCGAGTACGTCACGCAGGATTGGACCGACATCAATCAGCAGCTGTATTCGGCGCTGATGCTCGAGAAGATCGGGATGGGCATCGGCATCGGTCTGATCGTCATGGTCGCCGCGCTCAACATCGTCGCGTCGCTGATCCTGCTGGTGATGGAGAAGACGCGCGACATTGCGATCCTGAAGACGATGGGCGCGTCGAAACGCAGCATCATGCTCGTGTTCCTGCTGCAAGGCACGATCATCGGCGTGATCGGCACCGTGCTTGGTGCCGTTGCCGGCACCGCCATCGCGACCATTGCCGACCGCTACCAGTTGATCAAGATCCCGAGCGACGTCTACCAGGTGAGCTACCTGCCGTTCAAGGTGCTGCCGGAAGACCTGATTGCCGTGATCATCGGCGCCGTGGTGGTGTGCTTCATCGCCACGTTATATCCCTCGCGTCAGGCCGCCAAGCTCGATCCGGCACAGGCGCTGCGGTACGAGTGATGCCGTTCGTCACCGTCAGCGCGCTCAACAAGTTCTACAGCGTCGCCGATCGGCGGCTGCACGTGTTGCGCGATCTCGATCTCACCGTCGAAAAAGGCGAGATGGTGGCGATCATGGGCGCCTCCGGCGTCGGCAAGAGCACGCTGCTGCACGTCCTCGGCGGGCTCGACGCCATCGACAGCGGCGAGGTCACCGTCGGCGAACATCGCATCGCCACCATGGATGACGAGGCACGGGTGGCGTTTCGCAATCGTCACATCGGATTCGTTTTCCAGTTCCACCACCTGCTGCCGGAATTTTCGGCGGTGGAAAACGCGATGATGCCGCTGCGGATCGCGCGGGTATCGGCGGCCGATGCGCGCCCGCGGGCGGAAAAGCTGCTGCACCGCGTCGGTCTTGGCGATCGCCTCGATCATCGCCCCGGTATGTTGTCGGGTGGTGAGCAGCAGCGGGTGGCGGTGTCGCGGGCGCTCGTGATGCAGCCCGCGCTGCTCCTTGCCGACGAGCCGACTGGAGACCTGGACGAAGCAACGGCGGACTCGCTGCATCAGCTCCTGCGCGACATGCACCAGGAGTTCGGGCTCACGGCAATCATCGCTACCCACAATCCTCGGTTGGCAGCGCAGTGCGATCGCACTCTGCGGCTTGAGGGCGGTCGACTCACATAGAAGCCTGAATTCGACTCTGAAGTCTGTTCATTTCTCACCTTGGTGGTTAATAAAAAGACATTTGGCTAAGTCTTTATAAAACATACGTTTACTCTAAATTGACCCCGAGAAATGTGCCGTAACGGGTCAGTGTTTCACGTCGCCCCCGCACGGGCCTGCCTGTCGACGACCCGCTCTAACTGCTTACAAACAAAACAGTTGCAAAGACAGGAAGGGGACTCGCGCGTCACTGTCTTTTTCTGGCGCATTACTTGCGATGATTCGCAGGGTTCTAAGGAGAACCGTCGTTTATGCGAGTCCCCCCATTCGGCATCCTGAAGGTTGCCGCACTCGGCTTGTGGATGTCGGTCACCGTGACTGGCCAGGCGCCATTGGCCAGCCTCTCAGGCGACCTCGTGTCGTTGTTATTGGGCAACGACAACACCCCGGTTCGAGCCATCGTCCGCGGTGACGTCGCCGCCGTACAGGCCGCGGCCACCCGCGATCAGCTCCCGATCCTGCGCGTGCTCGATGGCATGACCGTCCTGCGGGGCACGCCTGCACAGTTGTCGGCGTTGCGATCGGTCGACGGCGTGCTCGGCATCTCCCGCGACGCGGTCGTTGCACCGTTCATGACCAACGCCACGAAGGCGATGGCAGCCGATCAGGCCCGCGCCGCCACGGCCGGATTGCTCGGTCTCGGCTCGTACCCTGCGGTTACGGGCAGGGGCGTCGGCGTCGCGGTGATTGATTCAGGCATTGCCACCTCGCATCAGGCACTCGCTGGCAAGGTTGTGGCCGCCGTCAACTTCACCAACGAACCGTCGGCCAACGACGGGTTCGGTCACGGCACGCATATCGCGGGCATCATCGCCGGCTCGCCGACCGCAGCGACCTCCGTCACGCCCCTCTACAAAGGCGGCATCGCGCCTGGCGCGCATTTGATCAACGTCAAGGTGCTGACCGCGAAGGGTGCGGGATATACCAGCGATGTCATCGCCGGCATCCAGTGGACCATCGCGAACCGCGATCGCTACGCGATCAAGGTCATCAACCTGTCGCTGGGGCATCCGCAGGTAGAGCTTTGCGTTACCGATCCGCTGTGTCTTTCGGTCGAAAAAGCCGCGATGGCGGGACTGGTCGTCGTCGCATCCGCCGGCAATAGCGGCAAGAACGCTGCCGGCGAAGAACGCTTTGCCAGCATTACGACGCCGGGTGTTGCGCCGAGCGCCATCACGGTTGGCGCGATGACCACCTGGGGGACCGACACTCCTGATGATGATGTCGTCGCCAGTTACAGCTCGCGCGGTCCGACGCGTTTCGAGCTTGGACTGA
>DASVFC010000116.1:0-11831 GCA_036380235.1 Vicinamibacterales bacterium | reverse complement strand
CGGGGCGGTCTTCGAGGCCGTAGACCAGCGGCTTGGTATTGAGATACGAAACCGCACCTAGACGCAGCGGGGTCACGTCAGTCCTGAGCGAGCGGCGGGGCTTGGCCCGGCCGCGAGTCGGAAGATCGTTCGACAGCCGTGAAGCCGGCGGCGGCGATATTCCGCCGGACGTCTTCAACCGAGGTGCGGCGGCGGCCGAGCGACTCATCATCAATCGCGGATACGCGATCGAAATCGTTGGCGCCAAACGTCAGCGCCACCTGGGCCAGCTTGGGACCATATTGCGACCAATCGACCTGGATGTCGCGAACCATCGGCAGCCCGAGCCGCGCCAGCGCCACCGCTCGCACGTCGTCGTATCCGGTCGTCGGCACGGCGATCGATTGCTCGCGCGGCAGCGGCGCCACGGTCTGCAACGCCGGAAAGCGCTCGAGGATGTTGCGGACCTTCAATACGTACTCGGTTCGCGTGCCGGGCACAGGTTTCTGCAACGACAGACAATTGAGCGGTAATCCTGCCTCTTCCGCCGCTCTTAATGCGGCGAACGGATCGACAAGCGCGTCGACGGGCGCTTCAGCAATCGCGTCGAGTCCAGCCGCCTTCAACTGCGTCAGCACCTCGGCAGGCGAGCCCCAATTCCGGTCGAGGATGTCGGCGAGCGAGAATCCGACGAGCTCACCGCCGCTGCGCGACCCTTTCGCCTCGCGAATCATCGCGAGCGCTTCCGCAAGCGTTTTCGGCAACGCCGCCAGCCGCGTTTCCGCATCCCTCGAATAGGTCACGCTGTCGCCGCACCGCGACCGCCGCACTTCGTCGGCGAGCATCCCGAGCGAAAGCACGTCGGCCTCAGCAAGCTCGTCGAGCTCCGCGGCCGTCAACAGTTCGCCAGCCTTCGCGCGCTCGACTATGGCCAAATTGATATTCACGGCTGCCCCATCAGCTCCACGATGCGAACGGCCAGCGCCAGCGCGGCGCGGCCTTCTTCACCCGACACGGCCGGCGCGCGCCCTTCGCGCACCGCGGCCAGAAAATCTTCGAGCTCGCGCTTTAACGGTTCGTCCGCCGCCACGGTCAGCTTGCCGCCGCCGATCTTCGGCGCGCCATCGGTTTGCGGCACCACGCTCCACATTTCGACATCGCGAGCAGCGGTGTCGATCGACACGTAGGCATCACGTTGAAAGAACCGGATTTTCCTTACGGAATCGCGGCTGATCCGGCTCGCGGTCAGGTTGGCGATGCAGCCATTGGCGAAGCGCAACCGCGCGTTCGCGATGTCCACCCGCGGCGTCAGCACCGGCACGCCGACCGCTTCGACGCTCTCGACCTCGCTCTTGACGACGCTCAGGATCAAGTCGAGGTCGTGGATCATCAAATCGAGCACGACGTCGATGTCGAGGCTGCGCTCCGGCGTCGTCCCAAGGCGATGGACTTCGATGAACCGCGGATCCTTGATGTGCGGCCTGGCGGCGGCGACGGCGGGATTGAAGCGCTCGCTATGTCCCACGGCGAGCACCACGCCTTTGCGCTTCGCTGCGGCAATCAACAAATCCGCTTCGTGCAACGTTTGCGTGACCGGCTTTTCAACCAGCGTGTGCACGCCGGACTCAATCAGCGGCAATGCGATCGCGGCGTGGCTGATCGTGGGCACTGCGATCACGGCCAGATCCAGCTTGCCGATCTCGTCGACAGTACCGAAGGCCTGCGTGTGGAACTGCGAAGCAACCTGTGCCGCACGATCGCGATTGATATCGACCACACCGGCAAGCGACACGCCCGGGAGAGCCGACAGGATACGCGCGTGGTGTTTGCCGAGATGGCCCACCCCAATGACCGCCGCTCTCACGGCTGGTCCCCCGATCCGACCGGCCGGCCGACCACGGCGATACCCGCGTCGTTCGCGGCGGCAAAGAACGCCTCGCGATCGAAGATCAGCGTCTTGCCGGCGTCCACCGACAACACCTTCGCGCCGGCATGCCGCATGGCCTGGATCGTTGCAAGCCCCACGATCGGCACATCGAACCGCATGTCCTGCTTTGGCTTGGCGACCTTGACGATGGTGACGCCGTCGCCGGCGAGGTGACCGGCACGCGCAATGGTGTCGTCGGTGCCTTCCATCGCTTCGACGGCAACCACCGCCTGGTGCTTCACCGCGATCGTCTGCCCGATATCGAGCCCGGCAATCGCGTCCGCCATCCGGTAACCGAACTCCAGGTCCTTTCGCTCGGCTTCGCTCGGCGCCCGGGCGCTCAACTGCCCTTCGCCGGCGAGCAGCGGTTTCAGGAACTGCGCCGAGTTGATCAACTCCACCCCGTGCTCGCGCATCAGGTTGGCAACGGCGCCAATCAGCGAATCGGTATTGCGCGATGCGAGCTTCGCCATCATCGCCATGGCGGTGAGATCCGGGATGATGCTGAAGATCTTCACGTGCTTGACCTGTCCGGCCATGACCGCGGTCGTGATCTTCGCGTCTTTCAAGATCTTGAGGAACGTGCCGAGGTGACCGATCGACACCCAGTGCAGGTCGGCCTTTGGGGGGCCTGCTGCCGCGGCCTCGAGGTCCTTGGAGGCTTCTTCCTTGATGCCAATGACCGTGACGTCGTGGCCCTCGGCGCGGGCCGCATCGAGCACCAGGAACGGGAACCGGCCGTTACCAGCGATGATCGCGATTCTCACCGCGAACCCTCACGAACCGTCGTCATGAACCGACATGGAACTGTCGTCATGAACCGTCGTTGAACCGGGTTACTCTTCGCCGTCATCCGATTTCTTCGAGCTGCGGCGCAAGATAACGCCGCGCTGCGCGGTGCGGATGAAGTCGACGAGGTTGTCGACCTCGGGACAGCGCAGCGACGGCTCCGCGGCAATCTTCGCCACCGCCTGGGTGGTATTGAGCTTCGATTGGGTGAGGTATCGGTAGGCGGATCGCAGCTTCTTCAGCGTGTCGTCGGTGAAGCCACGCCGCTTCAAGCCGATCAAATTCAGGCCAAACACCCGCGCCGGGCGGCTGCCGACCGTGCGGCCGTAGGGCAACGCGTCTTTCGTGATCACCGAGTAGCCGCCGATGAACGCGTAGGCACCGACGCGGCAGAACTGGTGGACCGCCGATCCGGCGCTGACGTTGACGAAATCCGCGATCAAGACGTGGCCGCCAAGCGTCGCATGCGGCCCGAAGATCGTGTTGCTGCCGACCACGCAATCGTGCGCCACGTGCACGTAATTCATGAACAGATTGCGATCGCCGATCGTGGTGACGCCGCCGCCACCCTCAGTGCCGCGGTGAATCGTCACGAACTCTCGAAAGATGTTGCCGGCGCCGATGTCTAAACGCGTCGGCTCGCCCTTGTACTTCAGGTCTTGCGGCGCGAGGCCGATCGACGCATAGGGAAATACTTCGGTGCCGTCGCCGACGGACGTGTGACCTTCGATCACCGACGAGGCGCCGATCTTGCAGTTCCGGCCGATGCGCACGTGCGGGCCGATCACCGCAAACGGGCCGACGCTGGTGCCGTCGCCGATCACCGCATCGGGGTGCACGCGCGCGGCGGGATCGACCGCGGTGCCGGCAGACAACGCGAGCAGCAGCTCGGCTTCCATGACGATCTGGCCGTCCACCTCAGCGTGGGCTGCCGCCTTGATCAGCGGCCCGCGCTGCGCGCCCAGCGCCACGACAAGCTTCAATTGATCGCCGGGGATGACCTGCCTGCGGAACTTGGCGTTGTTGACGCCACGCAACTGCACCTGTCCGGGCAGCAGTAACGTGGCCGCTTGCGTCAGGGCTTCCACCATCAACACCGCCGGCAGTACCGGCTTGTGCGGAAAGTGTCCCTGGAAAAAGTCTTCGTTGACGGTGACGTTCTTGAGCGCAACCAGCCGCTTTCCCGGCTCGTGCTCGGCGACGGTGTCGACGAGAAGCGCGGGAAAGCGATGGGCGAGACGTTCCAGCGGGCCGGTCACTACCGGCCGGGCGGCTTGGTGGGCGCCGCCGGTTTTGGTGCGGGCTTGCCGGCCGAGGCGTCGAGCTTCTTGATCACTTCACCGGAGATGTCGAGCGCGGAATCCGCCCACACCAGCCCGGCGTCGGGACCGTTGAACACGAACTGCAGGCCCATGTCGGTGGCGACCTGCGACAGCACCGGCTCGAGACGCTGCTGGAACTCCTGCTGCAACTGCTGCTGCAGTTCCTGCACTTCGGCCTGCGCGTCCTGCGTGAAGCGCTGCACGTCGAGGGTCAGCTTCTCCACTTGCTTCTGGAGATCGGCGGCGGCGCTGGCGCTCATCACCGAGCCTTCCTTCTCGAGTTTCTGCTGCAGCCCGGTGAGCTGCTTGTTCCGCTCGTTGAGCTCGGCAGCCTTCTTCTGTTGCAGCGCCTGGATGCGCGTGGTCGCGACGCGGCCGTCGGCCGACTCGTTCGCGATCCGCTGCAGCACCACATAGGCGACTTTCGCACCCTGCGGGAACGGTTTCGGCTCGGGCGGCTGCGCAGGCGCGGGGGCCGGCGTAGTCGGTGCCGGCTTTGCCGGTGGCTGCTGCGCCGGAGCCGCGGGCGCCTGCCCGCCTTCGCGGACAACGTCCGCTACGGCGTGGTCACGCCGCAGCTCGCCCATGTGCTCGCGAGCGGAGGCGGAGGCAAATACGGGTGACGCGGCCAGCATCACGCTGAGCGCGAACACGACAACAAGGGCTTTCATTACGATCGTCCTTTCAGAGGATTGCTAAACCGAACAATTTTACCTCAAGACCGAGGTCCAGCGCCCAAGCGGAAGGCCCAGCCTACGGCAGCACGGGATACGACACCGTGAACACGTAATCGAGCGGCCCTTCCATCGCGCCGGTGTCGTAGATGCTCACGCACAACGTTCCCTGCAGACTCGACAGCGTGCCGGTCAGTGAGGTGTTCACGACGGCGTTGTCATTTCTGAGCACCACCGTGCACGTGCCAGACAGCGATAGCGTGCCCATACTGAAGCCGACTTTCGCGGGCGGCGCGTCGCCGAGCGACGTGAGTGTCGCGGTCACCGTGCCGGTGGTCGACGGGAAAACGTTATGAGTCTGGCTGCCGTTCCGCGTCAGCGTGCCATTGAACGTGGTCAGCGTGATCACCGGGTCCGGCGTCGTCGGCAGCTCGTCGATCACACTCGAACAGGCCGCTGCCGACAGGGCCAGGGTCGCAATCAACACACGAAGTACTACGTTGTGCATTCTGCCTTTTGCATGTCGCATCTAGAAGGTTGAACCCACCGCGAACTTGAACGTAAAGCTCTTCGCCGGCTGCAGGTTGTTGTCGAGCACGCCGAAGCGTGACGGGTTGTGCGCGAAGATCAAGCGGAAGGGCACGTTCAGCACCGGCATGAAGAACCGGATCTCGGCGCCGGTCGACATCTTGAACGCGTAGGCCTCGCCGATCACCTCGGCGTATTTCGGCGGAGCGTTGGGATCGACCAATCGCGTGGAGGTGAGCGGATCGATGATCGGCGGCAGTCCCGGATCGACGACGCGCGTGATGTTTTCCTTCCAGACGAATTGCTCGCCGATGTTGCGGACCTGGCCGGTATCGGCGAACAGCACCAGGCGCACCGGCCCGGCGATGTTGATCAGGTACTCGGCGTTGAACAGCAGCGTCTTGTTGCCGCCGAGCACGAGCCCGGTTTCCAGGTCGCGCGGACCGATCGAGCGGATGTCGAAACCGCGAATCGTATACTCGCCGCCGAGATACAACGTCTCGGTAATCGGCAGCGTTGTCGTTGACGCATACGGGCGGATGTAGTCGACCGAGGCGCGGAAGCCGACCGACATGCGGCGATTCAACGGCTTGAACTGCGCGTATTCGAATCGCGGCTTGATGAAATTGGTGTTGCCGCCGAGGCCGGCGAAGTCGATCGCCGCCGTGACGCGCTTGCCCGAGTTCGGGAAGATCGGGTTGTCCACCGTGTTGTGCACGAAGCTCGGCGTGACCTTGCTGATGGTGCGCTGACCGCCCTGCCCGAGAAGCAATGAGTCGCGCAGGTACGGATTGCGCTGCACCAGCTCGGGAGCGTAGTAGATCGGGTTCAGGTCGGAGACCGTCACCGCTTCGTAGCTGTACTGCACGAACATGCGCGAGAAGCCGGCGAGCGGGAACCCGCCGGTGACGTTGCCGCCGGTGGCTTCCTGCGTGAACTGATCGATGTAGCGCAGCGTGCGCTTGTAGACGTCGACGCCGCCGGTGATGTTGCGATCGAACAGGAACGGCTCCGAAAACGCGACCTGGTAATTCTCCGATCGCGAGCCGACCTGCAACGACACGGTCAACGCTTCGCCGCGGCCCAGGAAGTTCGACGTCTGGAACGACAACTGGCCGAAGAAACCTTCGAACTGCGATACGCCGGCGCCGAACGTCAGCTGGTTGCGGTTCTGCTCTTCCAGTTTCAACGTGACGTCGACCTTGTTCTTCTCGTTCGGCGTCTTCTGCACGTCGACGCCCTGGCCTTCTTCCAGCGGCTTGAAGTACCCCAGCTGGTTGAGGCGCTTGATGCTGTACTTCAACGCTTCGGTGTCGAAGCGGCCGCCTTCGAACAACCGCACTTCGCGGCGGATGACATTGTCGCGCGTCGTGGTGTTGCCGACGAACGTGAGCCGGTTGACGAAATACTGCTCGCCTTCCTGCATCCGCATCGTCACGTTGACGGTGGGTTCGGCGGGACCGGCCATCGGCCCGGCCGCCGCTTCCTGCGGATCGAGATCGGGGAACCCGGTGAACTCGAAGTAGCCGCCCTGGCCATAGATCTCGCGTGCCTTGATCAGGCCGTTGCGAATCGGCTTGTCTGAATACCAGTCGCCCTTCTTGATCTTGAACAGCGGCGCGAGGAAGTCGGTCTTGATGACGTCGTTGCCGGCGAAGGTGAACTCGCCCACCTTGTAGCGCGCACCTTCGTCGATCGGGACGTCGAGCTGCACCCAGCGCACTTCGCCGTCCTTGCTGTCTTCGAGCACCTTGATCTCCGGCTGTCCGACGCGCGCGGTGATATAGCCCTCGTTGCGGTAGAACTCGACGATCTTCTCAGCGTCTTCTTCGAACTTCGCTTCCTGATACTTGCCCTTGCCGGTGATCCACGAGAGCCAGCCGTGCGCCTTGGTGCCCTTCATCTGCCGCGACAGGGTGCCGTCACCAACCGCGGTGTTGCCGTTGAAGTTGATGCGGCGGACCTTGACCTGCGGCCCTTCCTTGACGTCGAACACCACCTTGACCAGCTTGGGGCCGGCGGGCAGCGGTTCGACGCTCGGCGTCACCTCCGCGAACTCGTAGCCCTTCTCCGCCATCAGGTCCTTGACGATGCCCTGCACGCGCTTGACCACGGATTGATCGAGGAAGGAGTCGAGACGCAGCTGGATGCCGAGCTCCTTCATCTTCTCGTCGACCTTGGTGCGCTCGACCTTGCTCGACCCCGTGTAGTCGACGATCTTGACGCGGGGCCGCTCTTCCAAGTGGTAGATGACCCGCTTGCCGGGCACACCGTTGGGCAGCGTGCCGTCGAGGGTTTCAATCCACAGGTTGTCGAGGACGTTGGTGGCCCAGAGGCGCTTGAAGTCGGCGAGCAGCGACTGCTCCGTCTGCTCGTTGAACGGCACCCAGGTACCGTCCGCCGGGCGGCTCAACGGCGTCTGGATGTAATAGAGATAGGTCTGCGCTTCGATGATCGATTCGTTGACCGGATGAAAGCGCAGCTCGGTGGTGCAGATCACGGTGCTGCTGCCCGCGGCCGGCGGCCGGGTGGTCGGTGGACAGTGGTTGACCGCCGCGTCCGGCTGAGGCGCGGGAGCCTGGGGCGCGGCCGTCTGCGGCGCCGCGGCTGGCGGCGCGTCCTGACCCGCGACAGCGGCTAACGGCAGCAGCGAAAACGCTAAAGCAATGACAAATCTAGACATCACGGCGTACAAGCCCGTCGGGCGCTGGCGATAGCAACCCTTAATGCTACCAGTTTCAGACGTTCGACGTCAGGCGGCGGCCTGCGACCACGGGTTGCCCCGCCGGACGGTAGGCCAGTTGGCCGTTCTCGAGGTAAACCTCGATTTCCCCGCCCTGCAGGTGACCGCGGATCAGCTCCTCGGCCAGGGGATCCTCGATGTAACGCTGGATGGCGCGGCGCAACGGGCGTGCGCCATAGGACCGGTCCTTACACGTGATGTCGATGATCCAGCTGGCAACATCGGGCGACACCAGCACCTTCATGCGGCGATCGGCCAGGTTGACGTTCAGCTGATCAACGAGCAGCGACAGGATCTTGCGCAGCTCGTCGTCCGTCAGCGCGTCGAATACGATCAGCTCGTCGACGCGATTGATGAACTCCGGATTGAACGTGCGCTTGACCTCGCCGAGCACCATTTCCTGCACGGCCTTCTGGTCAGCCGCTTCGGTGGTCTGGAAGCCGAGCGACGCCTTCTTCTGAATGAACCTCGCGCCGATGTTCGACGTCATGATCAGGATCGCGTTCTTGAAGTTGACGCGATTGCCGAGGCCGTCGGTCAGGTGGCCGTCTTCGAACACCTGCAGCAGGATATTGAAGATGTCGGGGTGCGCCTTCTCGATCTCGTCGAGCAGCACCACCGAATACGGATTGCGCTTCACCTTCTCGGTGAGCTGGCCGCCTTCTTCGTGGCCGACGTATCCCGGCGGCGAGCCGATCAGCTTCGACACCGAGTGCTTCTCCATGTATTCCGACATGTCGAAGCGAATCAGCGCGTTCTCGCTGCCGAACAGGAACTGCGCGAGCGCGCGGGCGAGCTCGGTCTTGCCGACGCCGGTCGGGCCGAGGAACATGAAGCTGCCGACCGGGCGATTCGGGCTCTTGAGGCCGGCGCGCGAACGGCGGATGGCACGCGACACGGCGGAGATGGCGCGCTCCTTGCTGATCACCCGCTTGTGGAGGTCGGCCTCCATGCGAATCAGCTTGTCGCTTTCGTCCTGATTGATCGAGGCCAGCGGGACGCCCGTCCCTTTCGACACCACTTCGTCGATCTCGGCGCGCGATACCACTACCTTGCGCGCGCTCGAGCGGACGTCGAACTTCTCACGCACGAACTGCAGGTTCTCGCGCGCCACCTGTTCCTGCTCGCGATAGAACTGCGCCTTGTCGAAATCCTTCGCCGACACCGCGCTCTCCATCTGCTCGACGGCGACGCGGATGCTCTTGTTAATCTCGCCGAACTCTTCGCTGTAGCCGGCCTCACGCAGCTTGGCGCGCGCGCCGGCCTCGTCGACGAGGTCGATCGCCTTGTCGGGCAGGAACCGATCGGTGATGTAGCGGCTCGACTGGTAGACCGCGGCTTCGATTGCTTCGCGCGTGTATTCGACGTGATGGAATTGTTCGTAACGATCCTTGACGCCCATCAGGATCGAAATGGTCTCGCCTTCCGATGGCGGATCGACCTTGATCGCCTGGAAGCGGCGTTCGAGCGACCGATCCTTCTCGATGTACTTGCGGTACTCGGCGGGCGTGGTGGCGCCGATGCACCGAATCTCGCCGCGCGACAACGCCGGCTTCAGGATGTTGGCGGCATCGAGCGAGCCTTCCGCAGAACCCGCGCCGACGAGCGTATGCAGCTCGTCGATGAACACGATGATGTTCGGGTTGTCGACCAGCTCCTTCATGATCGCCTTGAGGCGCTCTTCGAACTGGCCGCGATACTTGGTGCCGGCGACGATCAAGGAAATATCGAGAGCGAGCAGCCGCTTGTCGGCGAGGAAATGCGGCACATCGCCATAAACGATCTTCTGCGCCAGGCCTTCGACAATGGCCGTCTTGCCGACGCCAGGCTCGCCGATCAGCACCGCGTTGTTCTTGGTGCGGCGGCACAGCACCTGCTGCACGCGTTCGAGCTCGTAATCGCGGCCGACGAGAGGATCGAGCTGGTTCTTCATCGCCGCTTCCGTGAGGTCGCGGCTGAATTCCGCCAGCAGTGGTGTTTCCTTGACGCGCGTGAGCGACGTCTTTTCGTTCAACAACTGGACGATGTCTTCCCGCACCTGGTGCAGGCGCATCCCTTTTTCCATGAGGATGGTCGCCGCCACCGATCGCTCCTCACGGAGGATGCCAAGCAAGAGGTGTTCAGTTCCGATGTAGTTATGCAGCAGCCGATCGGCTTCCTCGGCTGCGTACTGCAGGACGCGCTTGGTCTCCGCGCTGAACGGGATCTCGACCGAGGTCGACACCTTCTCGCGGAACACGGTCCGGCCTTCGATGTCTTTGCGGATGTTTTCAAGTGAGAGATGCGAGCGGGCAAAGATCCGGCTCGTCAGGCCCTTGCCTTCTCGAATCAGGCCCAGCAAGAGATGCTCGGTCTCAATCGAGATGCTTCCGAGCTGACTCGCTTCATAACGGGCGAAGAATAGAACTCGCCTGGCTCGTTCGGTATAACGCTCGAACATCCGCCTCCGCCTTGATCACCTCGCCCTTCCACCGTCGTTCGGGCGCCGCTGATCTTATTTACAGTCATTATACGGCCAAACCGCCCCTTTACATGTTTGCAATCGCGCTAAGTGGCGGAGAAACAGTGACTTCGGAGTTTTGGATGTTCCCGGGCAAGGCCCGAAAGTTTCCTGAATTGCTGGCGTTACGTAATTGTCGCCACACGCGCAATTGTGAATCGTTGCGCGCCTTACCGAGACACATAAGTTGAGCAAATCCAGTCACTTCTGGCCTTCAGCGTTGGCACGCCGCCTGCTGAAACCGTGATCGGTGCCCGAACCATCGCAGGACATTACGCGACCGCCAACACCGATCCCCGGCTCGCGCTGGGAGGCCCTGGTGTGGCCGCCGTGGCTGCCGATCCGCGCCCGCCTGCCGCTCGTCGCACAACTCACTGCGGGCACCGCGTTGCTCGCCGCCTTGACCATGCCCGCGTGGCCTGAGGTCCAGCCAACGGCGCTGGCCGCCGCACCAACTACGGTTCCGTCGACGGCGGTCGTTCCGCATGCCCGACCCGTGACGCCGGAGCCGCCGCCAATACCGATGCGCCCGGCGCATTTGAATCTCGAGGTCCGTCACAGCTTTGCCAGCCTTGCGTTGACGGTCTCGGTCGACGACGAGCGGATGCTCGACACCAGGCTGGACGGGAGCCGCAAGCGGTTCGGCGCGTTCGGCAAGCGATCGGAAAAGGGGTTTACCAAGACACTCGATCTCGAACCGGGCGTGCGCGTGGTGCGCGTGCGCGTGCGATCGACCGCGGACCAGTTCGATCAGACGCGCGTCGAGCGCTTTGAATTAGGCGCGTCGGCGGTCGCTTCGATGCGGATCGCGGTCGACGATTCAGGGCTGTCGATCTTCGCCGATCGACCGGCGCCGCCGCCGGTGATGGCGCAAACGATTCCGGCACTGCCGGTGCAGGTCGCGCCGGCGTCGACATCGAACACGGCCGCGGTGCGGCAGCCAAGCGCAGCCGGCGAACTCTACCAGGCGCTCCGCAACATGCTGATTGCGGTCACCGGCTTTATCGCCTCCGCCGCCACGGGGTTCGTCGTGCAGGAATTCCTCAGGCAAAAGAAACGCGTCCTCGGACTGTAAGCCCGCCCGGCGCTCACAATTCCTGATACCTTCTACCGCCATGGCTCAACCGATTGGGTTTATTGGGCTCGGCCTGATGGGCCGGCCGATGGCGCTGAACCTCCGTAAGAAAGGTTTCGAAGTGATCGTGCATAACCGCAGCCGGCCTGCGGTGGATGCCCTGGTCACTGCCGGCGCCAGCGCCGCCAATTCCGCTGCCGAAGTGGCGCGGGCGGCGACGATCATCATCACCATGCTGCCGGACGGCCCAGACGTCGAGGCAGTGCTCGATGGTGACAACGGCGTGTTCGCCTC
>DASVFC010000115.1:0-2284 GCA_036380235.1 Vicinamibacterales bacterium | reverse complement strand
AGTGGCACGCCTCGAGGCCGAGATGCGGGCGGTGAAAGATCGCGCGAAGTTTCAGGGGACAATGCAGGAGTTCTTCACCTTCCTGCGGACGGACCCGCAGTTCTACGCCAAGACACCGCGCGAGTTGCTGTCGTATTCGGCATACGTCTCGAAGAAGGCCGACGACAAGCTGGCCGAGACGATCGGCTTCCTGCCGCGGCGGCGCCACGGCATCCGTCCGGTGCCCGATGCCATCGCGCCCATCTACACGGGTGGACGCGGCGGACTCGACGCCTGCTTGATGAACACCTACAACCTTCCCGCCCGGCCGCTATACACCCTGGCCGCGCTGACGCTGCACGAATGCACGCCGGGCCACAGCTTCCAGGCCGCGCTCGCGCTCGAAGGACCGGAACGGCCGCCGTTCCGCCGCGGCACCTCATTCTCCGGTTACGGCGAAGGTTGGGGACTGTACGTCGAATGGCTTGGCACCGTCATGGGCATTTACGAGACGCCCTACGAAGACATGGGCCGCCTCTCATACGAAATGTGGCGCGCCTGCCGGCTGGTGATCGACACCGGGATCCACGCCTTCGGCTGGACGCGCGACCAGGCGATGACCTACCTGCGCGAGCGGGCCGCGCTTTCGGAGCACGAGATCACCACGGAAATCGATCGCTACATCGCGTGGCCCGGCCAGGCCCTGGCCTACAAACTCGGCGAGCTGCAAATCCGCCGTCATCGGCGCGAGGCGGAAGAAAAGCTCGGCGCCAGGTTCGATCAGCGACGCTTTCACGACACCATTCTGGCGATCGGGTCGGTGCCGCTGCCGGTTCTCGAGCAGCACATGCAGGATTTCATCGCGGCAGAGCTGGCCCGCGCCGCCACACGCCAGTAAGGAACCTCGGCGCGGCGGCCTTCGTCTCATAGTGTCGACAGCCGACACCATGACCCGAACGCCCGATTTACTGCCCGGCACCCTGGATCTGCTCATCCTGCGCACCCTGCAGAAGGACCCCCTGCACGGCTGGGCGATCTCCGAACGCATCCAGCAAATCTCCGAAGACGTCCTGCAGATCAACCAGGGGTCGCTCTATCCGGCATTGCACCGGCTGGAACACCAGGGATGGATCGAAGCCGAGTGGAAGGTGTCGGAACTTGGCCGCCGTGCGAAGTATTACCACCTCACCACGGCGGGCCGTCGCCAGCTCGCCGTCGAAGCGCGCGAATGGGAGCGCATGGCCACCGCCATCGGCCGCGTGATGAAACTCGCATGACACTCCGGGACCTCATACTGCGGGCGCGCGCGCTGTTCCGCCCGAACCGCGTCGAGCAGGATCTCAACGACGAGCTCGCCTTCCACATCGAGCGCGAGACGCAGAAGCTGGTAGACGAGGGCCTGGCCCCGCGCGAGGCCAGGCGGCGCGCGCAGGCGCGCTTTGGCTCGACGACCGTTGTCGCCGACGAGTGCCGCGACGAACGCGGCATCGCGCTGATCGACAACACCATTCGCGACATTCAGTACGCCGCGCGCACGTTCACCAAGGCGCCGCTGGCATCATTCACCATCGTCGCCACGGTGGCGGTCGGCCTCGGCCTGGTGGCCATGGTGTTCACGGTCTTCAACACGCTCGCCTTTCGCGCCGACAACGTCCCCGACATTACCGAGATGTACGAGGTGGTGCGGCCGGGCGACAACGGCGGCCAGTTGACGCGCCAGGATTTCGACGCGCTGCAATCGGAGACCAGTGTGTTCACCGACTCATACGCGACGGCGAACAGCATCGACCTGCGTGTCGATGGCCGGATGATGGCGGTGTCGCTGGTGACCGGAAATTTCTTTCAGATCCTCCGCGTCAATCCGTTCATGGGACGCGGGCTGACGCCTGAAGACGATGCGCGCTCGGGCGGCAATCCGGTAATCGTGCTCAGTCACAAGGGATGGGATCGTCACTTCAAACGCGATCCCGGCGTGATTGGACGCAGGGTGCTGATTCACGATGCGCCGTACGAAATCATCGGCGTGACGCCGGAAGGGTTCCGCGGTCTCGAAGTAAGCGCTCCGGACTTCTGGGCGCCGCTGTCACAGATGCTGGCACTGCAGCCGCAATATCGCGGCCGCGAAGCCGAGGTCGATATCGACATCGTCGGGCGTCTCAAGCCGGGCGTCTCGAAGGGCACCGCGCGGGAGCAGCTGGCCGCATGGGATGCGAACCGATCGCCATCAACCGCAAAGCAGCGGCAGCTCAACATCGACCTGGTGGCGGCGCGCGGCACCATCCCACAGCCGCTGGAGGCGCTCGCC
>DASVFC010000114.1:0-6048 GCA_036380235.1 Vicinamibacterales bacterium | reverse complement strand
TCGCGCCGCGGCACTGCGTGTGTTTGCGCAATGCCGCGAGCGGCTTCGGGAAGAACTCGGTGTCGGTCCATCGCCACAAACCGAAGCGGTTTATCTTGAAATCCTGAAAGGGGCTGAGATCTGACCGCGGTTATAAGGGTTATAAAGGTGGTTCTGGTTATAAAGGTGGTTCAGAACTGAACCACCGTTATAACCTTTATAACCCCTATAACCGTCTTTAGAAGCGGAAGATCGCCGAGAAGCGATACGACCGCGGGAACGTGCCGGCCAGACCGCCGCGGTATGAACCGCGCGAGGTGGCCTTGCCGTAGTTGGTGCGGAAGCCCGAGCAGCCGGTGCCGGCATCGGAACCGCACCACACCACGTTATTCGACCGCAGCTGTTCCTGACGGTTGGTGAGGTTGAAGATCTCGGCGCGGAAGCCGGCCTGCGCGGTGCTGAAGAGGCGCCAGGTGGCTTCCACTGACGTGTCGAGATACCACTCCATACCCTCGACCGGATCCTCTCCGCGCTCATTGTAGAAGTAGGTCGCGGTGTTGCCGGAGTTCAGCGTCGTGCCGGGAATCAGCACGTTCATCGTGCGCTGCTTCTCGTAGCGGAACTTCGACAGCATCTCGGTGAGCGCGCCGAACGTCAGGTTCACGGGGCCGACCGGGCGGACATAAGCGGCCGCCATCTTGAAGTTATGCGGGCGGTCGTAGGTGGCCAGGCCGATCTTATTGGCGCCGTTCTGCACTTCGGCACAGGGCAGCACGCCATTGGTGCCAATGGTCAGGTCAACGGTGGTGCGGCACTGTGCATCGGTGTAGTCGCCCAGCGCCGTGAACACGTCGGCCGGGAAGTGATTGCCGCGCGTGCGCGAGTAGGTGTAGCTCGCCTGCGCGTTCCAGTTGTCCGCGAAGCGCTTCTCGGCGGAGAACTGCACGCCGCGATAGTTACGTTCCGCTTCGTCGTAGTTCACCACTTGGCGGTTGATGCTGCCATCGGGGTTGAAGGTGCGGGTGTCGTCGATCAAGTTGCCCCAGCCGCGGGCGATGAAGCGCGCGCTGGCTCCGAAGTAGCGGCCGATCTGGCGCTGGTAGCCGACCGTGAACTCGTCCATGTGCGACGCCTTCAGATCGAGGTTTGGCTGGAACGACGAACCGCCGCTCAACTGCACGCGGTTCTGGAACACGAACGCCGACCCGTTCCACGCGTAGTTGTTGTAGTTGGTCTGCTGCGCCACCTGCGCGAACGCATCCGAGAAGCTCTGGATGATGCTCGAGTAGTAGCGGCCGTAGCTGGCGGTGATCAGGCTGTTGCCCTGGCCGTCGAGATCGTAGGTCGCCGACAGGCGCGGCGCCAGCATGCTGGTATCAACGGTCGACTGGCCAATGTCGCTGGCGCCGCTCTGGTTTTCCCAGCGCAGGCCGAGCTCGGCCGACAGACGATCGCTCACTTCCATCTTGTCGCGGATGAACAGCGAGTGAATCTTGCCGGTGGAGACCGACGCGCCCGAATCGTAGTCCTGACGCACCGAGTTCGGTCCGAACACCGGTGTACGCGAAACCGGGTCGTAGCTCTCGGCGATGTAGTACTGGCGGTTCGGGTAGTCGAACTGCGCGCCCGACTCGAGATTCTGGAAGTCGTAACCGGCCTTGATGTTGTGGCTGCGGCCGCCAGGGGTCAGGAACCAGTTGCTGGCGATATTGAACTGCTGGCGCGGGCGCTCGACGAAGCCGTCGAAGGTGGCGCCATTGTAGACCTTGCCGTCGGCGAGGCTCTCGATCGGCGCACCGCTGAGGATGCCCTGTTCGAAGGTGCCGACGTCGATGCGCGACTCGTAGGCCGCGCCCGCGGCTTCGAGCGACCAGTTGTTGCGGATCACGCCGCTCCACTGCGCCGCCCAGTTTTCCGCTGTCTGGCTCTGCGCCGTCAGCGCCTCGCGGTCACCGGTGAACGTGGTACCCCAGTAATCGTCGCGGACAATACCTTCACCGGGCGACTGGTAGTACTTGAGCCACACCGTGTGGCCGTCGCGCACCTGGAACGTGCCGCGCACGTTCGAATACTTGTCTTCACGCACCTGCTGGAAATCTTCCGGCACCGCACCGGCGGTCTGACGTTGCGGCGACGTGTTCTGGATCAGCTCGTAGGTGGCGAAGAAGAACGCGCGGTTCCGCCAAATCGGACCGCCGCCCGAGAAGGAGTACGTCGGGTTGACCTTGTCGAACTTGACGCGCTCGAGTGACGCACCGGTGATCTCGTTGACCGTCGTGTTCTGCGCGTTCCAGTCATCGTTGGCGAACAGGTACTTGAAGGCGCCCTCGAAGCGGTTGGTGCCCGACTTGGTGATCACGTTGACGATCGCGCCCTGCGCGCGGCCGTATTCGGCGCCCACCGCGGAGGTCAACACGCTGACTTCCTGGATGGCCTCGAAGTTCAGGTTGGTGCCGAAGGTGCCCGTGGTTGGGTCAGTGGTGTCGACCGCGTCGATGATGTACAGGTTCGACGTCGTGAGCGCGCCGGCGCTGTTGACGTTGCCGGTGCCGACCACGCCCGGGGCAGCGCCGGTGAGCGCCTGATAGCTCCGGCCGACGGGCAGCTTCTCGAACTCCTCTTTGCTCAAGCGCGTCGTTGCAGTTACCGTTGTCGGATCGACGATCGGCGTTTCGCCAACGACTTGCACCGTGTCGGTCAGTTGTCCGATGCTGAGCGTCAAGGGAACCGAGGTGGTCTTCTCCACTTCGACGAGGTTGTCGCTCGCCGATGCGGTCTGGAAGCCCTGCAGCGTGGCAGTGATGCGATACATGCCGATTGGCACGGCGGGGAATACATAACGGCCGTTTTCGTCGCTGATTGTTTCGCGAGCGAAGCCGCGATCCTGACTGGTGATGGTGACCGTGACACCCGGAAGTACGGCGCCGGTGCTGTCCTTGATCTCACCACTAATCGTTCCCGTCTGTGCGGGTTGCGCAAACGCTGGTACCGACATGGTGACCAGCACAACCGCCAGCAGGGTTCGAACTGCAAATCTCAACATATTCTTCCTCTCTATTGACGAGCCGCCGAAAAACTCATTCGAACGTCGTATCTGCCGTGACAGAAACAAACTAGGTACCATCGCGGCTGCGAGTAGAGAACGGGACTCGATCGAACATAACGCCCATTTACCGCTCGGGCTTGCAGTTCGTCCCACAATTAGATCCAAGTCGGTGGATCTACTTACGGTTTTGCGGATCTTCTGTGAAGTCGTGAGCACGGCCGAACAACCTCAGCCGTGCTCGCGGCCTCGCTGGGAGAGGGAAGGGCTGCTACCGAGTCGTCGGGTGGCCGTGAGAGGCGGTCTCACCCAGAAATTGAAACTCGACGAGACGTTTCATCCCGGTTACGGGATCGTTGATCAACACCAGGAGATTGTCGTCGGCGCGATCGCGTTCCAAGTGCGTGCAATGGAACGTGGCGACCGGGTTCTGTTGATCGCTATAGGCATAAATGTGCGTGCATGGTTCGCCGCGCGCCATGCGCTCGTTATCGTGCTCGATCACGTAACGACCCTGCACGATGGTGCGTCCGATCAGGGTTGGCTGCGCGAACCACGCTTCAACGACCTGGCGGACGGGCGCTGCCGGATTCAACTGCGGATCGGTTTCCATGAATCGCTCGACGATCGTCGGCTCGGCGTCCGCGTGATGATCGGCGCAACATGCTTTGGCCTGGTGCGCCTGGTGTTTCTGATCGCAGCATGCCGCGTCGGCGGCCGCGGGCGCGAATAGCAGCAGGCCTGCGACCGTAACGGCAGCGAGAAGTTTGAAGTGCATATGAGTCCTCCGCGGGTGAGGAAGGCGAGATTCATGCCGTAGCCGATCGCTGGATTTGCCGCGGGAATTTCACCGACCGCCCGCCACAAGTGGGGGATTTCCACGCGCGCCGCGAAGAATCCCGCGCAAGTACCGCGGCATCGCCGTTGCACGTAAGCTCAGCCTGGTGGAAGACACACTAACAACCCTGGCGCGTCTCGCGGTGGCTATCCTTGGCGGCGCCGCGGTCGGCGTCGAGCGGCAGCGTTCAGGGCACGCCACCGGTCCGGATGCGCGCTTCGGCGGGGTGCGAACATTCACGATGCTCGGCTCGGTGTCCGGCATCGCCGGCGTGCTCGTTGCCGCGCAACTCGTCATCCCCGCAGCGCTCTTAATCGCTGGCGCGCTGGCGTTAACGGTGGCGGCCTACGTGCGCGCCAGCAAACGCGACATCGATGCCACCACCGAAGTGGCGGCGCTCGTCGTGCTCGGCGCCGGCGTCATGGCCGGCCTCGGTCAGCTCCGCCTCGCGGCAGCGCTGACGACGATGACGGTGTTGCTGCTGGCGGAGAAACCGCGGCTGCACACGCTGGTGTCGCGTCTCGACGAACCGATGATGCTCGCGGCGGCGCGGTTTGCGGTGATGTCGATCGTCGTGCTGCCGCTGCTCCCTGAAGGACCGATCGGTCCCGGTCCGGGCATCAAGCCGCGGGAACTGTGGATGCTGGTGCTGTTGTTCTCCGGCATCAGTTTCGTCGGCTTCATCGCGCAGCGCATGACCGGCGCCGCCGGCTATCCGCTGACCGGCATGATCGGCGGCCTGGTGTCGTCGACGAGCGTGACGCTGACGTTCGCCCGACTGAGCCAGGCGCACGCTCGCCATGCGTCACCGCTCGCCACCGGCGCGATTGCGGCGAGCACGGTGATGTGCGCGCGCGTCCTGATCGCCGTTGCGGTTCTCGACGCGACCGTGCTGCCGCGGCTGGCGTGGTACCTCGCCGCGCCGTTTCTGGTCGCGGTGATCGTAGTTCTGCTGTCGTGGCGATCGCTCGCCGATGCGCACACGCCGCCGCAGACACTGAAGAATCCGTTGCAGTTTCGCGCCGCGATCGAAATGGCGGTGTTGTTCCAGGTCGTGCTGTTCGTCGTGTATTACGTGCGTGACGCGGTTGGCGAACGTGGGTTGATGGCGAGCGGTTTCGTCCTCGGCCTGACCGACATGGACGCGTTGACGTTATCGATGACACGCAGCGTGGCCACCGGCACCACCATCGAAGCCGCAGCGCAGGCGATCGCCATCGGCGTCGTCGCCAACTCGATCATGAAGGCGGGTATCGCGGCGGTGGTGGGATCGCCGCACTTCAAATGGCACGCCGGCGCGTCGCTGGCGGCGATGGCCGCAGCGGGCGCCGGCGCGTTGATGCTGTAAGCGCGATTACTTCGCGCCGCCGTGTTTCGCGAACACGGTCTTCTTGCCGTCCTTCGTGAACGCGATGGTGTGGAACGGATCGACGCGTCCGCCCTGCTCCATGCCCGGCGATCCCATCGGCATGCCGGGCACCGCGATGCCGGCGACGGCCGGCTTTTCCTTCAGCAGACGCTGAATATCCGCCGCGGGCACGTGGCCCTCGATCGTGTAGTTGCCGACCTTGGCGGTATGGCACGAGGACAGGTCGGGGGTGACGCCGGCGAACCCGGCGAGCGAGGTCAGCTGTTGCTGCGAAACGTTATTGGCTTCCACCTGGAAGCCGTGCGCCTGGAGGTGTGAAATCCAGGAGCCGCAGCACCCTCAAGTCGGGGTCTTGTAAACGGTGATCGTGGTGCGCGACGACACCGGCTTCTGCTGCGCGGCAGCGAACCCGGCGCCGGCGATTGCGATCACCGCAATCAACGACGCAATAATCTTCGTTCTCATAGCTGAATCGTACCTCATTGCGGCGTCGTTGTCTTGGCTCCGGGTGTCGCCACCGAACCGGGCAGCGCGGCCTGGCCGCGGCGCGATTCGTCGAGCGACAGCGACAATACGCGCACCGCTTCCTGGTCGGCATGGAACCCCATCGAGTTTTCGGCCTCGATGAAATCGAGCAGGAACTGCGCCCGGCGCTGATGGTTCCTCGACGTTGCCAGCTGTGCGTCGGTCGCGCCCTTCTGCTGCGCGGTCTTGATGTCGTTGATCAGGGCCAGCAGCGCATCCATCGCGACGTTGCGAATCTGCTGGGTCCGGTCCTGGATGGTGTAGACGCGCGCCCGCAGCTCCTCTTCCGACCAG
>DASVFC010000113.1:0-12730 GCA_036380235.1 Vicinamibacterales bacterium | reverse complement strand
GAGCCGGTGGATCGGGACACGCTGCTGTACTACAAGGAAGCAGAAGACGGCCAGATCCTCGAAGAGGGCATCAACGAAGCCGGATCGATGTCGTCCTTCATTGCCGCCGGCACCTCGTACGCGACGCACGGCATCAACATGATCCCGTTCTACATCTTCTATTCGATGTTCGGGTTCCAGCGCGTCGGCGACTTGATCTGGGCCGGCGCCGATCAGCGGATGAAGGGCTTCGTGCTCGGCGCCACCGCCGGGCGCACGACGTTGAATGGCGAGGGCCTGCAGCACGAAGACGGCAACAGCCACGTGCTGGCGATGCCGGTGCCGACGTGCCAGTCGTACGATCCGGCGTTTGCGTATGAGCTGGCGACGATTGTCGAAGACGGCATCAAGCGCATGTATCAGGACCAGGAAGACATCTTCTACTACCTGACCCTGATGAACGAGCAGTACCAGCACCCGGTGATGCCGCAGGGTTCGAAGGACGGCATCCTCAAGGGCATGTATGTGTGCAGCCCGACCAAGACGCCCAAGGCCAAGCTGCGCGCGCAGTTGTTCGGCAGCGGCACCATCCTGACCGAAGCTTTGAAGGCGCAGAAGATCCTCGAGGAGAAGTACAACGTCGGCACCGACGTGTGGAGCGTCACGAGCTACGTGAATCTGTATCGTGATGGTCATGCCTGCGAGCGTTGGAACCGGCTGCACCCGGCGCAGCCGCCGCGGGTGCCGTATGTGACGCAGGCAACGAAGGACGCGCCCGGGGTATTCGTGGCCGCTTCCGATTACCTGAAAGTGCTGCCGGATTCGATCGATCGCTGGCTGCCGAAGCGCCTGCAGGCGCTTGGCACCGACGGCTTCGGCCGCAGCGACTCTCGCGCGGCGCTGCGCAACTTCTTCGAAGTCGACGCGCGCTTCATTACCCTCGCCACCCTCCACGCCTTGCAGCAGGAGAAGCAGATCGAGGCGGGTGTGGTCGAGCAGGCGATCAAGGATCTGAAGATCAACACCGAGAAACCGAATCCGGCGGTAACCTAAGAACACCGGGACCCGGGAGCCGGGACCCGGGAGCCGCACGATTTGGTTCCCCGTTCCCGGTTGCCGGTTCCCGACAAGGATCAACAGTTGGCAGACTTCATCATTCCGAACCTGGGCGACGGCGTCGCCCAGGGCGATGTCCTGAAAGTGCTCGTCAAGGCGGGTGACGCGATCGCCGTCGATCAGCCGGTGCTCGAGCTCGAGACCGACAAGGCGACGATCGAAGTGCCTTCGAACGTCGCGGGCAAGGTCAAGGAAGTGAAAGTAAAGGCCGGCGACAAAGTGAAGCCCGGTCAGGCGGTCTTGGTGCTTGATAACGGCAGCAGTGGAGCCGCAGCTGACGCACCCAAGCAGGAAGAGAAGGCAGCCGCATCCGCCTCCGCTCGCGAGAATGGCAGCGAGCAGCAGCGAGACCTCACCGGAGCGGCCTCCGGCCGCGAAAGCGGGCCGAAACAGGAGCAGCCGAAGCCGGAAGCGAAGGCGGCCGAGGAGCCGCAGCCCTCCGCCTCCGCTGGGTCAGAGCGTCCGCGCGCCTCGGTCACCAACATCTCAGAGGGGCGCCAGCAGCAGCAACAACCGCCGGCGCCAGCCGCGCCGGCCGCCGCCGCGCCCTCGATCGTGACCGCCGCCCCTGCGGCGCCATCGGTGCGTCGACTGGCGCGCGAGATCGGTGTGGACGTCACGCAGGTTCCCGGTACGGGGCCGGGCGGCCGCATCACGCAGGAAGACGTCAAGGAATTCGCGAAGCGCGTCATGCACAGCATCGGCAGCAACGGTCAGGCAGCGGCAGCGAGCGGTGCGCCCGCGGCGCGCGCGGTGACCGGGCCGGCACTGCCCGACTTCAGCAAGTGGGGAGAGGTCGAGCGCAAGGCGATGAGCGGCATCCGGCGCAAGACGTCGGAGCACCTCAGCCACGCGTGGAACACGATTCCGCACGTCACCCAGTTCGACAAGGCCGACATCACCGCGCTCGAGCAGGTGCGCAAGAAGTACCGCGCCGAAGTTGAGAAGGCGGGCGGCAACCTGACGGTTACCGCGGTCGCCGCGAAGGTGATCGCGAGCGCCCTCAAGGTGTTCCCGCAGTTCAACGCCTCGGTCGACCCCGCCGGCGAAGCCATCGTCTACAAGAAATACATTCACGTCGGCATCGCGGTGGATACCGAGAACGGCCTGCTCGTCCCGGTCATCCGCAACGCCGATCAGAAGAACCTGATCCAGCTCTCGATCGAGATCAACCAGCTCGCCGAGAAGGCGAAGGCGCGCAAGCTGACGCTCGACGAAATGTCCGGCGGCTCGATGTCGATCTCGAACCTCGGCGGCATCGGTGGCACGATGTTCACGCCGATCGTCAACTGGCCTGAGGTCGCGATTCTCGGCATCTCGCGCGGCGTGTTCGAGCCGGTGTGGAACGGCACCACCTTCGAGCCACGGCAGATGCTGCCGTTGTCTTTGAGCTACGACCATCGCTTGATCGATGGCGCCGACGCCATCCGCTTCCTGCGCTGGGTGGCCGAAGCGCTCGAGAATCCGTTTGCGCTGACGCTGAGAGGCTAGGTCCGTGTCACATCACGTCGCAGTCATCGGGGCCGGCCCCGGCGGGTACGCGGCTGCCTTCTATGCCGCCGATCTCGGCATGCAGGTCACGCTGATCGACAACGAGAAGAATCCCGGCGGCGTGTGCCTGTATCGCGGCTGCATTCCGTCGAAGGCGTTGCTGCACGTGGCCAAGCTGCTCGATGAATCGAAGCATGCGAAGGAGTGGGGCATCGACTTTGGCGCGCCGAAGGTCGACGTCAACAAGCTCCGCGACTATAAGAACCGGGTCGTCGAGAAGCTGACCAGCGGCACCGGCCAGGTGTCGAAGTTCCGCAAGGTCAATTACATCCAGGGCTGGGCGTCAATCGTCGACCCGAAGACGATCAAGGTGGCGAAGAACGGCGGCGGTGAAGAGACCGTCAGCGTGGACTACATGATCCTCGCGCTCGGTTCGCTGCCGACGAAGATCGCGGCGCTGAGCAGCGAATCGCCGCGCGTGCTCGATTCCACCAGCGCACTCGATCTGCCGGAAGTGCCAAAGTCGATGCTGGTAATCGGCGGCGGCTACATTGGTCTCGAGCTCGGGTCGGTGTACGCCGCCCTGGGCACCAAAGTCTCCGTCGTCGAAATGACGCCGGGGCTGTTGCCCGGCGCCGATCGCGATCTCGTGAAGTTCCTGGCCCAGCGCGTCGAGAAGACCTTCGAGCGGGTAATGGTATCGACGAAAGTGACGTCGATGAAGGCGTCAGCCAACAATGTCACGGTCACCTTCGAGGGCGAGGGCGCGCCGACGGAAGCGACCTACGATTACGTGCTGGTCTCGATCGGTCGGCGTCCCAACGCGAAGATTGACGGCCTCGACAAGACGAAGGTCAAAGTCGACGCCAAGGGCTTCATCGAGACCGACGGCCAGCGTCGTACTGCCGAACCCACTATCTTCGCCATCGGCGACGTCGCCGGCGAGCCGATGCTGGCGCACAAGGCCTCGCACGAAGCGCGCGTCGCGGTGGACGCGATCGAGGGGCAGAAGGTCGTATTCGAACCAGCGGCGATTCCTGCCGTGGTGTTCACCGATCCCGAAATTGCATGGGCGGGGTTGACCGAGGCGGAAGCGGAGAAGCAGGGCATCAAGGTCGACGTGGCGAAATTCCCCTGGCCCGCATCCGGGCGCGCGATTGCGATCGATCGCGTCGACGGCATGACCAAGCTGATCATCGATCCCGAGAGCGAGCGCATTCTTGGCGTGGGCCTGGCCGGTTCCGGCGCCGGTGAGTTAATCGCCGAAGGCGTGCTGGCGATCGAGATGGGCGCGACCGCGTCGGATCTCAAGCTGACGATCCATCCGCATCCAACGCTATCGGAAACGTTGATGGAATCGGCCGAGGTGTTCTTCGGCCAGGCGACGCACGTCTACAAGCCGAAAAAGAAGCCGTAGTCGAGAGGCCGGGTCTTTCCTGTCCGCCGTAGCTTTAGCGAAGGCGGAAGACCCGGCCGACCTTTCTCCAACTCATCATCACCAACGCTAGCGTGGCGGCGCCCAGGATCGGTATTCGTACGGCACGCCGCGCAGCGGGATCAGTTCCGCCGCAGGACGTTGTCGAGAACGTAGTCGGCCACCAGCGAACACGCCCCCATGCTCGCCTGCGACTCGAACTCGAAATGGATGCCGCCCCAGACGCGGCTCTTTGCTTCTTCGTCTGCCAGCTGACGGAAGCCGTTGTACGAGCGGGTAACGGGCGCGCCGCCTGGCACCATCCAGGTCACTTGAATCGGCACGTTATCCTGGCCGAACAGTCTCGCCAGCAGCCGCGACTGCGACCCGCTCAGACACGCACGATTGCCGGGATAACCGGGATAGGGCGGCGTCGCCAGTAGCGGCAACCACGTCGCATCGGGCTCAGTCGCGGCGTTGCCATCGACGGCGGCATCGCGGATCGCGGTGACCGGCCGCCACAATCCGTACAGGAATTTGCCGGTGAACGACGTCTGTAGCGCGTCGTGCTGCGTCATGTTCATCAGCGCAAACGCGCGAGCCAGATCGAGGCCGCTCCAGTTGCGTGCGCGTGCCACGTCGGCGAGCACCATGTTCCACAGATTCGGCGACGTGGTGCTGGTGCCCACGCCGTGCCACAACCGCGCCATTTGCGTTTGCTCGGCCGTGCGCGTCGTGCTGTTGACCGATCCAATCGCTTTTGTCTCGTTGAAGTCGGTTGCGTAACGGGAACTGGTCAATGCCGGTGGCGGCTCCATCAGAAAGCGCTGGCCGCTGCCGATCACGAAGCCCGTGACATACGGATAGTGAGTGAACGTCGCCGCCGCGTTGGCGGGGGGCGTTGGCCGCCAATAGCCTGGCAGGTTGGGCAGTGTCAACGGCGGCGGGGTCTGATTCCATCCGTCGTTCGCTCGCAGATCGAGCGTGGCCTTGGCCACAGCGGCCCCGACGCTGGCCCCTCCGCGTGCGGATGCTTCCGGAATGCCGGCTAACGACGCCGCCAGCGCCGCCTCGAAGGTAGTGCGCAAGCTAGGCAGCAATGCGACCAGGGTGTCGTGAGCGGCCTGCGCAACGGCAGCATCTACGGATGCGCCGGGCGACGGGGGTGCGATGGTCGCATATGGCCGATAGGTGCGGTTGAACGAATTGGCCGCATCGAACATCGCCACGCTCACGATTGCCATCGGCCGGTGGACGAACACGGTCGGCGGGTTCGCTCCCGGCACGACGACGGCATCGAGCATCACTCTGTTCCACCGCGCCACGGTGTCAAACGTCTGTGCCTCGACCGCGGCGGGCACAGCGGTAATCGTGGTCAGCATTATCAGGATCAGGTGTCTGGTCATCTAGGCCTCCTCGGCGTCAACTCGCGAGGGGAAGTCGCAAGTCCCGACAGCCTGCCTGCGCCTGTGCGGGGGCGGCAACCGGCACTCCGCGGCACCGGCTGTTTTTGCGCCAATTCGGCGACTTACCGTGGAATACCGTGCTTTGCGGTGCGCCGTAAGACGGCCAATAATCCGTGAGAGCCTGAAGGCGAACAGTGAAGGACGCAACAGACGAGCACGCGACGGGAAGCGCCGACGACCGCCTCGATTCCTGGAAGGCGATCTCAGCCTATTTGAAGCGCGACGTCACCACGGTCCAGCGGTGGGAAAAGCGCGAGGGGATGCCCGTCCATCGGCACGTGCACGACAAGTTGGGATCGGTCTACGCCTATCGATCCGAACTCGACGCCTGGATGCGCGGGCGTGCGCCGGCGCAAAGCCAGCAGGAGCCCGGCACCGCCCCTTCCGTCGCGACATCGACCGCTCCACGCCGCCGGTGGCTCGCCGGCGGCTTGGCGATGCTGGTCGGTCTGGGGATTGCCGGCGCACTGTGGTGGGGCGGTCGCCGCGCCGCCAGCGGTCCGCTCGACCCCTTTGCGGGCGCGCAGTTTCAGATGGTCACGGATTTCGACGGCACCGAACAGGCCGCGGCGATTTCGGGTGACGGCCGGCTCGTGGCGTTCGTGTCGGATCGCGACGGTCCGATGGACGTCTGGCTCGCGCAATTCGGCACCGGGCAGTTCTACAACCTGACACGAGGACGTGTTCGTCAACTCGTGAATCCATCGGTGCGCACGCTGGGCTTTTCGCCGGATGGTGCGCTCGTGACCTTCTGGGCGCGCGGCGTTGAGGGCGCGGCCAATGACGACATCGCGATTTGGGCAATCCCGGTACTCGGCGGCCAGCCGCGGCCGTATCTCGAAGGCGTTGCCGAATTCGACTGGTCGCGCGACGGCTCGCATCTCGTGTATCACACGCCCGGGCCCGGGGATCCGACGTTCGTCAGCCGCTCCACGACGCTCTCGCAGCAGCCGCCGATTTTCTCCGCGTCGACCGGACTACACGCGCACTTTCCAACGTGGTCGCCGGATGGCACGTTCATTTACTTCGTGCAGGGCTCGGTGCCCGATGCCATGGACGTCTGGCGAATGGGTCCCGACGGCAAGAACCCTGAGCGGATCACGCAGCACAACGCCGTCGTCAGCCATCCGATTCTCCTCGACGACAACACGCTCGTTTATCTCGCCGGCACGCGAGATGGGGCTGGGCCGCGACTGCACGTGATGGATCTCGGCGATCGCGTGCCGCGTCCGCAAGGCACGGATCTCGATCGCTTCACCTCGTTATCAACCAGCGCCGACGGCCGCCGCATTGTGGCAACGCGCGCCAACCCGAAGGGGACGCTGTGGCGGTTGCGCGTCGGCGACGGCGAGGCGATGACCCCGGTGTCAGTACCCACTGCCCGTGGCTCGTCACCGCGATTGGCCGAAGGGTTTCTCGCGTACATCGCACCGAAGCCGGAAGGAGATGCGGTGTGGAAGCTGGTGAACGGAGCGGCAACCGAGTTGTGGAGCGCCCCCGGTGCGCGCATCTTCGGCGGGC
The DNA here is from genome assembly GCA_036380235.1 of Vicinamibacterales bacterium. Classification (GTDB taxonomy): domain Bacteria; phylum Acidobacteriota; class Vicinamibacteria; order Vicinamibacterales; family UBA2999; genus 12-FULL-67-14b. Next base: position 5,743 of record DASVFC010000113.1, on the reverse strand, counting down.
CGGAAATCTCGAAGGACGGCCGGCGGATTGCGTTCACCGTGGAGCTCGGTGGCAAGTCGCTGTTGTATGTCGTCAACGCCGACGGCACCAGCGCGCGCGTCCTCAACGACGCTTTGCGATTGCAAGGCGCGCCGGCGTGGTCGCCAGACGGCCGGTCGATCGCTTCGGGCGCGATTGTCGACGGCAAGTCGCATTTGTTTCTGTTGCCGCTCGAAGGCGCCGCCAAATCGCTGATCGAGGACGTAGCGATCGATCCGGCGTGGTCGCCCGCGGGTGACTTCGTCGTCTATTCGGCGGCAGATATCGGCACCGAGTTCGCAGTCAGGGCGGTGACCGTCGCGGGACAACCGCATCGCGTCCCGGAATTGACGTTGACTCGGGGCGCGCGCCGGCTCCGTTTTTACCAGGGTCGCGACTTGATCACGATGCGCGGCGACATCCGCCACAAGGACCTCTGGTTGATCGACCTGGATAAGGGAACGTCGCGCCAGCTGACGCAGCTTCCCGCCGATTTCAACATCCGCGATTTCGACGTGTCGGCAGACGGGCGGGAAATAGTGGTCGAGCGCGTGCAGGAACACTCAGACATCGTGCTGATCGACCTGGCGTCGCGGCGGGTACGGTAGCGCTGCCGGACGCTCGATAGGGGCTATACTCCGACGACATGCGCCGCGCGTCGCTCGTTCTCCTCCTGATGATCCTCGCGGTTACGGTCCTGCCCGCCCGGCAGGCGGCCCAACCGGCGGTGCGACCGGTCGCGTCTCACTCGACAGGCATGAGCACCGCCGCCCAGGCGGAGGTCGTCAAGCAGTACTGCGCCGGTTGCCATAACGATCGCAGCAAGGCGGGCGATCTGACGCTCGCGGGCTGGGACGTCACGCGTGCGAATGCGGATCGCGAGCTCACTGAAAAGATGATCCACAAGCTGCGCGCCGGCATGATGCCGCCGGCAGGTGCGCGACGTCCCGACCCGGACCAGCTGACGCAGCTGATCACCGCGCTCGAATCGCGCATGGACGCCGCCGCGGCGGCCGATCCGGATCCAGGATGGCGCCCGTTCCAGCGCCTGAATCGCGCCGAGTATGCGCGCGAGATCAGGCACCTTCTCGATCTCGACGTCGACATCACCGCGTTTCTTCCCGCCGACACGATCAGCGACGGCTTCGACAACGTTGCCGACGTCCAGACATTCTCCCCGACCTTGATGGAAGGTTATCTGCGTGCCGCCAGCCGGATCGCGATGCTGGCCATTGGCGATCCCGAGAGCTCGGCGACGCAAGCGACGTTCAAGCTGCCGAAGACCGCATCGCAAATGGAGCGTGTCGACGGGGCGCCGCTTGGCACGCGCGGCGGTATCTCGGTGGAGCATACCTTTGCCGCCGACGGCGACTACGTGTTCAGCATGGACTTTTTTGCCGAACCGCTTGGCTACCTGTTCGGCAACACCAGGCCCGGCGAAGAAATCGAAGTCTCACTCGACGGCGTGCGGCTCGCGCTGTTGCCTGTCGATCCGCGGATGAGCGAAGAGAAGACCGGCCTGACGATCAAGACGGCGCCGATCCACGTCAAGGCGGGCACGCATCGCGTTACCGCCGCCTTCATCCAGCGCTTCGAAGGGTTGATCAACGACTTGATCGCGCCGATCGATCACACGATGGCCGATACGGAGATCGGCATCGCGTTCGGCATCACCACGTTGCCGCACTTGCGCAGCTTGAGCATCGTTGGTCCGCATCGCGTGACGGGCGTGTCCGACACGCCGAGCCGTCGGCGCGTGTTCTCGTGCCGGCCGCTGTCGCAGGCTGACGAGTCGACGTGCGCCGCCGACCTCGTCCGCCGCATCGCGACGCAAGCGTTCCGCCGTCCTGTGAGTGAAAAGGATCACGCGCGCCTGATGACCTTCTATCAGCGCGGTCGCAAGGAGAAGAACTTCGAGTTCGGCGTGACGAAGGCGCTCGAAGCCATCCTGGCCAGTCCGCAATTCCTTTTCCGCGTCGAGGAGACCCCCGCAAAACTGACGACGGCTTCGTATCGGTTGGGTGAGTATGAACTGGCGTCGCGGTTGTCGTTCTTCGTGTTGGGCGGCGGCCCTGATGCCGAGCTCATCACCCTCGCGTCGCAGAACCGCTTGGGACTGCCCGGCGCGTTGTCGAAACAGGCGAAGCGCCTGCTGCGCTCACCGCGCGCCGACGCGTTAGCGACGCGATTTGCATCGCAGTGGCTGCGCTTGCAGGATCTTGAACGCGTGATTCCGGATCCGATCCTCTATCCGTACTCCGATCACACGCTGTCATTGGCGCTGAAGAAGGAGACCGAGCTCTTCTTCTAGAGCATAGTGCGCGAGGATCGCAGCGTGCTCGATCTGCTCACGGCAGACTACACCTTCGTCAATGAGCGCGTGGCACGGCACTATGGGATCGCCAACGTGACAGGAAACGACTTCAGGCGCGTGACGTTGCCCGCCGATCGTCGCGGCATTCTCGGCCACGGCAGCGTGTTGACGCTGACGTCGATCGCCGATCGCACGTCGCCGGTGATGCGCGGCAAGTGGGTAATGGAAGTACTGCTTGGATCCCCGCCACCGCCGCCGCCGCCCAACGTACCGGCGCTGGAGGAGACGAAGGGCACGACCGAGACCGGGCGCGCGTTGACCGTGCGCGAGCGGATGGAGCAGCACCGCAGCAACCCGCAGTGCACGTCGTGTCATCGCGTGATCGATCCGCTGGGCCTGGCGCTCGAGAACTTCGACGCCACGGGCAAATGGCGCATCCGCGACGGCGGGATGGCGGTTGATACGTCCGGACAGCTGTTCGACGGCACCGCGATCGCCGGACCGGATGGGCTGCGCGAGGCCTTGTTGCGCCACAAGGACGTCGTGCTCCTGAGCTTCACGCGTAGCCTCATGACCTATGCACTCGGCCGCCGCGTTGAGGCCGCCGATATGCCCGCCGTGCGGCGGATCATCAGGAACGCAGCAACGCAAGACTATCGCCTCAGCGCTTTCGTGACCGGCATCGTTGAATCCGATGCATTTCGCATGGCCAGGATTCCCGCCGCTCAACGTCAGTCGCTCACCGAGGAGCCCAGACAGTGATCACCAAGCGCGCACTTTCCCGACGGACGATGTTGAAGGGGCTTGGCGCCACTGTGGCGCTGCCGATGCTCGACGCGATGATGCCGGCCGGCGCCTCGGCGCAGAGCGGGCGGCAGCCGCTTCGCTTGATCGCGATGGAGATGGTGCATGGCGCCGCAGGCAGCACGACCTACGGCATCAAGAAGAACATGTGGTCACCAGCTGCGGTCGGCACGGCATTCGACCTCGGACCGACCAGCCTCAAGTCCCTTGAACCGTACCGGGACTACCTGACGATCGTCAGCAACACCGACGTGCGGAATGCGGAAGCGTTTGCCGCGTCCGAGATCGGCGCCGACCATTTCCGTTCCGCCGCGGTGTTCCTGACCCAGGCCAAGCCGAAACAAACGCAGGGCTCGGATGTTTATGCGGGGACCTCGTTCGATCAGATCTTCGCGCAGAAGTTCGGCGAGCTGACACCGATTCCGTCGATGCAGCTGTGCATCGAAAACGTCGACCAGGCCGGCGGCTGCTCCTACAACTACTCGTGCGTCTATACCGACACCATCAGCTGGGCGACACCGGAAGACCCGCTGCCGATGATTCGCGATCCGCGGGCGGTGTTCGATCAGCTGTTTGGTGTCGGCGCCACGCCGGCAGCGCGCCGCTCGCGGCGCCAGGACGATCAGAGCATCCTCGACTGGGTCACCGAATCCGTTGGCGATCTGCGCCGCCGTCTTGGCCCGGCCGACCGCGCGCGTTTGGCGGATTACCTCGACGACGTTCGCGAGATCGAGCGCCGCATCCAGAAAGTGGAACAGTCGAACACGAGCGGCGAGCCGCGCGAGCTGCCGGGCGCGCCGATCGGGGTCCCTGATTCGTTCGAAGAGCACGTCAAGCTGATGTTCGATCTGCAGGCGGTGGCGTTTGCCGCCGACGTCACACGCATTTTCTCGTTCAAGTTCAGCCGCGACGTCTCGAACCGCGTCTTCGCCGCGAGTGGATCGACCGCGCCGTTCCACACCGGCTCACATCACCTCGATCGCGACGAACGCATCGCCGACTTCCAGAAGATCAACACCTATCATGTCGGCCTGGTGCCGTACCTGCTCGACAAGCTGAAGGCGATCAAGGACGGCGACGGCAACGTGCTCGACAACTCGCTGATCATCTACGGCTCGGCGATGGGCAATTCGAACCTGCACAATCACAAGCGCTGCCCGTTATTCTTGCTGGGCCACGCCGGCGGGGCGTTGAAGGGGAATCGTCACCTCAAAGCCGAAGACGGCACGCCGATGGCGAACGCGCTGTTGTCGGCTTTGCATGCGATTGGCGTCGACATCAACCAGTTCGGCGACAGCACGAAGCCGATGGATCTGAATTCATGAGCAGACGATTGCAGATTGCAGATGTCAGATTGCAGATTTATTGGCGATCGATGATTGGTGCGGTTGCCGTACTTCTGCTGACGACGATTACTACCGCCAATAGCAGCGTCGCAGATGCAGCCAGGGCCGGTGATCTGAACGCCGTCAAGACGATGTTGAAGGGCGGCGGCGACGTGAATGCGGCGCATGGCGACGGCATGACGGCACTGCATTGGGCCGCATCGCGCGGTGATGCGGCGATGACGCAGATGCTGCTGGCGGCCGGCGCCAACATTCGTGCGACCAGCCGGCTTGGCGGCATCACGCCGCTGCATCTCGCCAGCCAGGCCGGGCATGCGAGCGTGGTTGCGGCGCTGATCGCCGCCGGAGCCGACTCGAATGTCGGCACCGCGACGGGGGCCACGCCGTTGATGCTGGCCGCGCGCGCCGGCAGCACGGAGACAGTGACGCGCCTGATCGAAACTGGCGCCGACGTGAATGCCAAGGAAAAGGCGTTTGGACAGACGGCGTTGATGGTGGCAGCGGGCCTCGATCGCGCGGACGTGGTTCGGTTGTTGTTGTCGAGAGGCGCTGACTGGAAAATCGCATCCTCGGTCGCCGATCTGAAATCGCTGACCTCGATGATGGATGACGGCACCGGTCGACCGCAGCAGCAACAGGCGGGGGCCGGCGTGCCCGGGGTGACGCGCGGCTACCGCTACAACGAGTTGATCGGCACGCAGGGCGGACTTACGGCGCTGCATTTTGCGGCACGGCAGGGCAGCGGCCTGGCGGCCCGCGCGCTGGTCGACGGAGGCGCCAACCTCAACGTGGTCAGTCCGGGCGACCAGGCCTCACCGTTGCTCGTGGCGTTGATCAACGGCCATTTCGATCTCGCTGCGATGCTGCTCGACAAGGGCGCCGACCCCAATCTCGTCAGCGATGCCGGCGTGTCGCCGTTATATGCGACGCTCAACGTGCAGTGGGCGCCGATCGCCGCGTATCCGCAGCCGCGCGCGCACCTGCAGCAGACACGAACCTATCTCGACATCATGAAAGTGCTCCTGGATCGCGGCGCCGATCCCAACGCACGCGTACGCCGCAAGGTGTGGTACTCCGGCTACAACTTCGATCAGTCCGGCGTGGACGAGGCCGGCGCCACTGCGTTCTGGCGCGCGGCCTACGCCGCCGACGTTGTGGCGATGAAGCTGCTCGTTGCTCACGGCGCCGATCCGTCCATTCCGACCATGAAGCTGTTCTCGCGCCGCGGCCCGGAGGATCCGGCCGCCGGCGCTGATAAGTC
>DASVFC010000112.1:0-11332 GCA_036380235.1 Vicinamibacterales bacterium | reverse complement strand
CGCTGATTCACCTCTATTCCACCTCCTACATGCACGAGGAGACGGACGCCGACTACGCGCGGTTCTTCTCGTACCTGAACCTGTTCTGCTTCTTCATGCTGATGCTGGTGCTTGGCTCGAATGTCCTGGTGATGTTCGTCGGCTGGGAAGGCGTCGGCCTGTGCTCGTACCTGTTGATCGGCTTCTATTACGAGAAGAAGTCGGCGTCGGATGCGGCGAAGAAGGCGTTCATCGTCAACCGCGTCGGCGACTTTGCGTTCATCCTCGCCGCCTTGATGCTGGTGGTGACATTTAACTCGCTCGACTTCACCACCATTGCGCTGGCCGTCAAGCAGATGCCGGTGGAGACGACCTTCGGCACGCTGTCGCTGATCACGCTGCTGATGTTCTTCGGCGCCACCGGCAAGTCGGCGCAGATCCCGCTCTACACCTGGTTGCCAGACGCGATGGAAGGCCCGACGCCGGTGTCGGCCCTGATCCATGCCGCGACCATGGTGACCGCGGGCGTCTATATGATCGGCAGGAACGCGCTGCTGTTCGAGCATGCGCCGATCACCATGGGCATTGTCGCTGTCGTCGGCACGGCGACGGCGCTGTTTGCCGGCACCATCGGCCTGGTGCAGAACGACATCAAGCGCGTGCTCGCGTATTCGACGGTGTCGCAGCTGGGTTACATGTTCCTGGCGATGGGCGTCGGCGCGTTCGGCGCCGGCATCTTCCACCTCTATACGCACGCGTTCTTCAAGGCCTGCCTGTTCCTTGGTTCCGGCGCGGTGATTCACGCGCTGCACGGCGAGCAGGACATCCGCAACATGGGCGGGTTGAAGAAGCACATCCCGATCACGTATTGGACCTTCGTGATCGCCGCGGTCGCGATCTCCGGTGTGCCGTTGCTCTCGGGCTTCTTCTCGAAGGACGAGATCCTGTTCGAGACGTTCCTGCACGGGCATCAGATCCTGTGGGGCGTCGGTGTCCTGACGTCGTTGCTGACAGCCACGTACATGTGGCGCCTGGTCCACCTCACTTTCCATGGGGAGGAGCGATTCCACGGCGTCCTCGCCGGCGCCCACGCTCACGGCACGCACGGCGACGTCCCGCACGGCGAGGAGTCAGCGGCAGCAGCGTCACATCATGCTGTCCACGGCCACGACGCGCCAGTGCACGGAGCACCGGCGCACCCGGCGCACCCTGGCGGCGTCCACCTCCACGATGCCCCCTGGCCCATGGCCACCGCACTGATCGTTCTCGCGGTTGGTTCCATCCTCGCTGGTTACATCAACATCCCGCATGCCTTCGGCGGCCACCTCGCGCTCGGCACCTGGCTCGAGCCTGCGTTCCAGGCCACGAACTGCGGCGCGCCGGTGACGACCGGCGAGCTCGCGGGCCTGGCACTCGAAAATTGCGAGCCAACCGAAGCGGCGGCCGAAGGCGATCACACCGCGCTCGAGCTCACGCTCATGGGGGTTTCGTCGATCGTCGCGTTCCTTGGCATCGGTCTCGCCACCTTCCTGTGGCTGAAGAACCGGCACATCCCGGATCGCATGGCGACGCAATACAGCGGCGTCTACCGGCTGCTGCTCAACAAGTACTACGTGGACGAGGTCTACGACGCCACCATCGTGCAGCCGATCAAGGTCGTCTCCACGGAAGGGTTGTGGCGCGGCTTCGACGTCAAAGTGGTGGACGGCGCCGTCAACGGCGCCGGCTATCTCGTCAGCGGCTTCAGCATCGTGTTGCGCCTGCTGCAGAACGGGTCGGTCAAGACTTACGCGATGTCAACTTTCGTGGGCGTGGTAGCCATCCTCGCCTATTACCTCTGGAGGTAATGGGATGACCGGACTGCTTACCCTCGCCATCATTACGCCGATCGCCGGCGCCATCCTGCTGATGCTGATCCCGAACCGCGACGGTTCGAAGGATGGCCTGATCCGGAACGTCGCGCTCGCGATCTCGCTAGTCGCCTTCGCTATCACGCTGGCGCTCTGGGCTGGCTTCGATGCGTCGGCCGGTGCGCCGGAGTTCCAGTTCGTCGAGCGGTCGTCGTGGATCCCGCAATTCGGCATCGAGTATTACCTCGGCATCGACGGTCTCAGCCTGATGCTGCTGGTGCTGACCGGCTTCCTGACGCCGATTGCGTTCCTGTCGTCGTGGCACAGCGTCGAGAAGAAGGTGAAGGAATTCTCGATCTTCATGCTGCTGCTCGAGGCGTCGATGATCGGCGTGTTCTGCGCCCTCGACATCTTCCTGTTCTACATCTTCTGGGACTTCGTCCTGATCCCGATGTATTTCCTGATCGGCATCTGGGGCTACGACCAGCGCATCTACGCCGCGATCAAGTTCATTCTCTACACCATGGCCGGCAGCGTGCTGATGCTGGTCGCGATCATCGGCATCTCGTGGCTGCACCACTCGGTCACCGGCGAATACAGCTTCGATCTGCTGAAGTTGTATGAGCTGACGATCCCCGAGTCGACGCAGCGGTGGTTCTTCCTGGCTTTTACACTGGCGTTCATCATCAAGGTGCCGCTGTTCCCGTTCCACACGTGGCTGCCCGACGCGCACGTGCAGGCGCCCACGCCCGGCTCGGTGATCCTGGCCGGCGTGATGCTGAAGATGGGCGGCTATGGCCTGATCCGCCTCGCCTTCCCGTTGTTCCCCGAGGCTGCGCTGCATTACGCGCCGCTCCTCGCCACCTTGTCGGTGATCGCGATCGTCTACGGCGCGCTGGTGGCGATGGTGCAGCCCGACATGAAGAAGCTCGTGGCGTATTCATCGGTGAGCCACATGGGCTTTGTGACCCTCGGTATTGCGGCGGCCAACATCCAGGGCATCCAGGGCGCGTCGTACCAGATGCTTGCGCACGGCGTCAGCACCGGCGCGCTGTTCTGCATCGTCGGCATGCTCTCCGATCGCCGGCATACGCGCCTGATTAGCGAATTCGGCGGGCTCAAGACCGGTATGCCGCGGCTGACGGCGGTGATGCTGATCATCACGCTGTCGTCGATCGGCCTGCCCGGCTTGAACGGATTCATCGGCGAGTTCCTGATCATGCTTGGCGCCTTCAAATGGGATCCGCGCTTCGTGGTGATCGCCGCGCTCGGCGTGATTCTGTCTGCCGTTTACATGCTGTGGATGTTTCAGCGCGTGTTCTACGGCAAGGTCACCAACGACCACAACAAGGGGCTTCCCGACCTGTCGCTGCGTGAGTGGGTGATTCTCGCCCCGCTCACCGCCGCCGCCATCGGCATGGGTGTGTTTCCGAATGTGTTCCTCAAGCCGATGGAGCCGGCCGTGCAGCGCATTGTCGATCGCGTGCAATCGAGCCAGCCGGCGGCCGCCGAAGCCGTGCTGCCGCCATCGATGCGCCCCAAACCCGTAGTCCCAACGCCCAAGCCTCGTACGGCAAGCGTCGAGGTACCTGGCATCGGTAGCTTCACCGCAGGAGGCAGCCGATGATGAGTTCCGCCTTCGACGCCGTCATCCCGATGCTGTGCGTCACGCTGGCCGGACTCGTCGTCCTGCTGGCGGAAGCCTTCATGAAGAAGGGCGAGAAGATGCCGATCGCCCCGCTCGGCTTGATCGGCCTGGCCGGCGCCGCCGTGGCCTCGGTGCTGCTGTGGGATCGCAACACCGAGAGTTTCGGCGTCGTCAGCGGCGACAACTTCGGCCTCTTCGTCAACCTCGTCATCGTTGCCGTCGGCGCGCTGACGATCATTTTCTCGACGCAGACGGTGGAGCGCGACGGCCTGCCGGCCGGCGAGTACTACGCCATGCTGCTGTTTGCCATGGTCGGCATGATGCTGATGGGGCAGGCCACCGATCTGCTGGTGATCTTCCTCGCGCTCGAGACGATGTCGATCGCGGTCTACATCCTGACCGGCATGCGGCGCGATCAGCAGCAGAGCACCGAGGCGGCGTTCAAGTATTTCCTGCTGGGCGCGTTCGCCAGCTCGTTCTTCCTCTACGGCATCGCGTTTCTTTACGGCACCACCGGCACCACCAACATCGACGAGATGTCGACGCGCATCGCGGCGCAGTCGATGAGCGGCAACCCGATGATCCTGCTCGGCATCGGCATGCTGATCGTCGGCTTTGCGTTCAAGGTGGCGGCCGTGCCGTTCCACATGTGGTCGCCGGATGCCTACGAAGGCGCGCCGGCGGTGGTCACCGGCTTCATGTCGACCGGCGTCAAGGCGGCGGCGATCGCGGCGTTCGTGCGCGTGTTCTTGAAGGGGCTCGACCCGATGATCGCCGACTGGGCGCCAATCCTGTGGTGGATCGCGGCGTTGACGATGATTGTCGGCACGGTGGTGGGGGTGGCGCAGACCAGCCTCAAGCGCATGCTGGCGTATTCGAGCATCGCGCACGGCGGGTATCTGCTCGCCGGTCTCGTGGCCGGAAACGAGGTCGGCAAGGCGGCCATCCTGTTCTACCTCGCCGCCTATGCGCTCACGAACCTCGGCGCGTTCGGCGTGATTGCGCTCCTCGGCCAGCGCGACCGCGCCAACGACGATTTGCGCGACTACGCCGGACTGTGGCACTCGCACCCGCTGCTGGCCGGGTTGATGACGTTCTTTCTGCTGTCGCTCGGTGGCTTCCCGCCGACCGCTGGCTTCATTGCGAAGTGGTACATCTTCTCGGCCGCCGTCGGCTCCGGCTACTACGGCCTGGCCATCATCGGCGTGCTGTCGAGCGTGGTGTCGGTGTTCTTCTACCTGCGCATCGTGGTGATGATGTATATGACCGACCGCGACGCGCGCCCGGTGCCGGCGCCGGTGTCGGGCCTCGCCATGGGCGGCCTCGTCCTCGCCATGCTCGGCGTGCTCTATCTCGGCGTTCTGCCGACGCGTTTGATCGAGTTCGCGCAGCAGTCCATCGGCACGATTTTCTGATAAACACACGAAGTCATGGAGGCGCCGAAGCCTCCACAAAATCGTAGGGCGGACCGATTGGTCCGCCTTTCTTTTTTGCCGCTGTGCAGGCATATTTTGCCAGCGAGGGATCGATGAATACGAAGAACAACCAGCGCGTCTTCAAGATGTCGTTCGCCAGCGTGTATCCCCATTACGTGGCGAAGGCAGAGAAGAAGGGCCGTACGAAGAAGGAGCTCGACGAGGTCATCTGCTGGCTGACCGGCTACAGCTCGAAGGAACTGGCGGCGCAGATCAAGGCGAAGACGGACTTCGAGACCTTCTTCAGCGAAGCTCCTGCATACAATCCCAACGCGCGCAAGATTACCGGGACAATTTGCGGCGTCAAGCTTGACGAGATCGAGGATCCGCTGATGCGGAAAATTCGATACCTGGACAAACTGGTAGACGAACTGGCCAAGGGCAGGCCGATGGACAAGATCCTGCGGGCGTGAGCGCATAAGTTCGGAGTTCCGGCGATAGAATGCAGGCGTGATGCGGGCTTTGCTGGTCGTCCTCGTCCTCATGTTCCCGATTGCGAGTGTGGCCCAGGTGGCACCCGCAGTCACCGAAGTCGAGCAAGTAATGAAGGCGTTCCTGGTACCGTTCAGCAATCAGGTGGTCGCCGACTTCATCGACTATTTTGCCGATGATGCCGTGGTCTTTTTCCCGTCGGCGCAGTTCGCGCCCATGCGTGTGGAGGGAAAGGTGAATATCGCCCGTACGTTCGAGTCGGTGTTCAAGCCCGGGCGTCCGATTCCACCCGGTGGGCGGCCGCTCATCCAGCCGCAGGATCTCAAGATCTGGAGTGTCGGCGACACGGCAATTGTCACCTTCCACCTTGGCAACGACACGACGCGCGGCCGTCGAACCTTTGTGCTGCAGCGCATCAATTCGAAATGGCGCATCGTGCACCTGCACGCATCGACGGTTGCCGCGCCGTGATCGCCTGCGAGCGTTACCACGCCGTCCTGCCGGTCGCCGACATCGCGGCGAGCATCGATTTCTATACTTCCAAGCTGGGTTTTTCTCTCGACTTCACGCAGGGTGAACCGGCGACGTTCGCTGCGATCAGCTTCGGCGAAAATGCGCAGCTGTTCCTGATTACCGCCACAACCGGCACCGGCAAGAGCGGGCTTTACTTCGTGGTCAGCGACGCGAACGCGATGCTCGAACGATGTTCCGCAGCCGGCGCCAGGATCGTCGAGCCGATCGGTGATCGTCAGTATGAATTACGCGACTTTTCGATTGAGGATGTCGACGGATACATCCTCACGTTCGGCCATCGCCTCTGAGCAATGGCCGATTTGCATCGGTCATGGATCCTGAAGGCAACAGGCTGATGCGGTTTGATGGTGTGGTCGAGAACGACCCGGCCATCGAAGTGTGGTTCACCGCGCAGCCTGATGAATTAGGCGAGGTCGCCCGCTACTGGTTTGATGTGATGCGGCGCTGCGGCAGCGATGTGCGTGAGGTGATACACGACGATCAGCCGACGGCGTGCGTCGGCGATGCGGCGTTTGCCTACGTCGATGCATTCAGCAGGCATGTGAACGTGGGGTTCTTTCTTGGGACACTGCTGGACGACCCGCGCGGTCTGCTACAGGGTACGGGCAAGTACATGCGGCACGTAAAGGTCACGCCCGGTGTAGACGTCGACCGCGTGGCTGTCGCGGCATTGATTCGATCGTCCTACGACGCAATCAAGCGCGCGATGGCACTCGAGGTGAGACGCTCATGAACTGTGAGCAACAAGCATCCGTGCGAAGCGCCGTCGAGCGCGGCATGCTTTCGTTCGAACATGCCGAGCGTTCGCTCGACGCCGACGCGCTTGTGAAGCATTTCTCCGACGCCGGTGATTTCTACATGCACAACGATGGTCAGCGCATGTCGCGAGACGCCATCGTTGCCGGCGTCAGCAAGGCGTTTCCGACCTTGCGATCGCTGGAGGGCGGATTCAGCGAATTGCAGATTCATGTGCTGGCTGCGGACGCCGCGTTGGCGACAGCGCTATTCGAAGAAACGACCACCACCGGCGACGGCGCCGTCGTCAGGCAGCGCGGCGTCGCGACCTGGCTGTGGCGTGAGCGCAATGGCGAATGGAAAATCGCCTACGGGCACGTGGATCACTATCCGGCTTAGCGCATGTCGCACCTGCATCTGGTGGCCATCATTGTTGACGACTACGATGCCGCCATCGACTTCTTCGTCCGCGTCCTCGACTTCGAGCTGATCGAAGACACGCCGTCGACGACCAATGATGGCCGGCCCAAGCGATGGGTGGTGGTGCGGCCCGGCGGCGGTGAGACGGGCATCCTGTTGGCCAAAGCAGACGGTGATTACCAACGTGCGGCAGTCGGCAATCAGTTCGCCGGCCGCGTCGGCCTGTTCCTGCGCGTCGATGATTTCGACACCACGTACCGCCGTCTCGTCGACGCCGGCGTCGCGTTCGTCAGGCCGCCTCGCGTGGAACCCTACGGCAAGGTCGCTGTGTTCCGCGACATCTGCGGCAATCACTGGGACCTGCTTGGCCCTGTTATGACCGGCTGAGGGAGTGGATGATGCAACTCGATATCTACGTCAACTATCGCGGCAAGTGTGAAGAAGCGTTCCGGTTCTACGAACAACACCTTGGCGGCCGCGTCACTGGCATCGTTCGTCACGGCGAGCAGCCGAATCCCGGCGTTCCCGCGGATTGGCAAGACAAGGTCCTGCATGGGCGCATCGAGATTGCCGGCACCGTGCTGATGGGCGCCGATGTTCCCCACGCGGAGCCGATGCGGAGCGCTTACCTGTCTCTATCGGTCGACTCTGAACAGGACGCCGAACGCATCTATGCGTTGCTGGTCGACGGTGGCGAGGTCTTCATGAAGATGGCGCAGACGCCCTTCGCGAACCGGTTCGCCATGCTGCGCGACCGCTTCGGCACCTCCTGGATGCTCCTTCACCAACCTCAGGCGAACTGACCCGACTTGGCCTTTGAAAATAGTGTTCGTGTTCTTCGTGTTGTCGATCTTGCTACCCGCCGTCCGACGTCTTCATGAAGGCACGGATCGCGCGCCCCGGTGGGGCGGCGGCCCGCGGCCGTAACTGGAATGCACTCAACAAGTTGCACCTGATTAGCGGAGAGCTGAAATCATGAAATTCCTGATGATCATCAAGCACAAGGAACACACCGAAGCGTTCACGCCGCCGCAGTCGCTGATGGACGCGATGGGTGAGTTCGTCACCGAAGGGTTTACCAGGGGCTGGCTGAAAGACACCGCCGGCCTCAAGCCGACGAAGGACGGCGTGCGCATCCGGCAGAAAGGCGGCAAGCTCAGCACCACCGACGGCCCGTTCACCGAATCCAAAGAGATCGTCGGCGGCTACGCCATCGTCGAAACGGCCACGCGCGAAGAGGCGCTCGAGCTCGCGAATCGCTTCATGGAGATCCATCGCGTCCATATTCCCGACTTCGAATGCGAAAGCGAAGTGCGGCCCTGCGACGATATGTAGAATCGTGCTGCGGATGCAGACCTACGTCGCCCTGCTCAGGGGCATCAACGTCGGCGGCAACAACATGATCAGCATGAAGGCGCTCAAAGCCAGCTTTGAGCGCCTCGGCTTCAAGCACGTCGCCACCTACATCAATAGCGGCAACATCCTGTTCAAGGGCAAGACCGGCGACGCACGAAAGCTTGAAGCGAAGATCGAGAAGATGCTGGTTGCCGAATACGAATTGGGGTGCAAGGTCGTGATCCGCACCGCCGACGAAATGGCCGCGCTGGTCGCCAGCCTCCCCGCTTCCTGGCAGGACGACAAGGATTGGCGCTACAACGTCATTTTCCTGCGGCACGCCATCGACTCGAGGGCAATTCTCGAGGTCTTCCAGCCGAAGGCAGACATCGAGCACCTGCGCTACGTGCCGGGCGCGTTGTTGTGGTGGGCGCGCGCCGCGGATGTGAACCGCACGTCTTTGCACAAACTGCTAACCCAGAAAATCTTCCGCGAGATGACGGTGCGAAACGCAAATACCACGCGCAAGCTGCACGCGCTGATGCAGAAGATGACGGAGTAAGATGCGCGCCATGATCAGGCTGCTGGCCGCGGTTCTCGTGACGTGCCTGGCGTCTGTGCGCGGCCACGCAACAATTTTCGGGATCAGCCTGCCTGTGTTGACGTGGACAGAAGCCTCCGTATCAGCGCAGACGACGAACGCCAATTATCCCGCCAGCGTCGCACAGATGTTTCCGGGCTCGACCGCACAGGCATGGGCGGCACCTGCTTGTCGCGCATCGAACAAGGCAACCAGCCGACGACAAACCAGGCGATGCCGCGCCCGCTGCATCGCGAAGAACCGGTCTTTCCCAGGGGAGCAGACAGAATTCAAAAACTGGCGGTGACGGTTCGTTCGGTCGTTGGCGAAGACGGGTTTGCGTGGCCGATCGGTGTGACGGGAGGACCAACCACGGATGACTTTGCGACCACGACCCTGGGTGCGGCGGCCTTGTGGCGTTTCGCGCCGCGGCTGGTTGACGGCTGTCCGGCGCCGACGCCGGCGGTGGTCACCCAGATGAGTTTCATCGTACGCTGAGAACGCTATCGCGTGGTGAGCAACACTCCCAGCATTTCGTCCTGATCGGGCAGCACGGTCCGCAAATCGAGCACGACGCGATCGTGCTCGACGCGTGCGACCACCGGCGGATCGAGCGAGCGCAGCCACTCTTCTGTCACCACCGCGCTTTCGCCATTGCGCTCGATCGCCAATAACACCGTTGGCAATTCGAGTCCGGGTGCGCTGCCGCCGCCAACGGCAGATGATCCGCTGATCATCGACACGCGCCAGCCATTGGCGGCGAGCGTCTCGGCCAGCGCCTGCACCCGTGCCTCGATGTCTTCTGCAGACGCGTGCAGCATGCGCTGCACCGGCACCGTTGTGTTCGCACGGCCGCCAGCGTATTCGGCAAGCGTCGCCTCCAGCATGGCCAGCGTGATCTTGTCGACCCGCAGCGCCCGCATCAACGGATGCGTGCGAAGACGATCGACAAGCGCTTTCCGTCCCGCGATGATCCCCGCCTGCGGCCCGCCAAGGAGCTTGTCGCCGCTGAAACACACAACATCGACGCCTGCCGCTATCGACGATTGCACCGACAGCTCGCCCGAGAGATCCTCAACCAGGCACCCGCTGCCGGCATCCTCCACGACGAGGACGTTCATTGCGCGGGCGGCGGCGATCAGTGCGTCGAGCGGCGGCCGTTCCGTGAAGCCTTCGATGCGGAAATTCGAGGGATGCACCCGCAGGAACATCGCGGTGGATGGCGACACGGCGGCGACATAATCGTTGATTCGCGTGCGATTGGTGGTGCCGACTTCGCGCAACTGCGCGCCGGACTGCCGCATCACGTCGGGCACGCGGAAGCCACCGCCGATCTCAACGAGCTCGCCTCTCGAGATGACCACCTCGCGGCCCGCGGCAAGCCCGGTCAGGATCAACATCGTCGCGGCCGCATTGTTGTTGACGACGATGGCGGCTTCGGCGCCGGTGAGCGCGGTGATCAACGACTCGGCATGCACGGTGCGCGAGCCGCGCGCGCCGGCAGCGATGTCGTATTCGAGATTGGAGTAACCGCGCGCGATCGACGCAACACGCGCAATCGCCGCCTCGGCGATTGGGGCCCGCCCAAGGTTGGTGTGGATGACGACGCCCGTGGCGTTGATCACCGGCCGCAGCGACCCGCGCGCGCCCGAGGTCAGCGCCGCTTCGGCCAGCGCTTCGATCACGCGCGCTGCGGCTTCGCCGTCGCCCGGGCCGTCGCCCGCGGCAATCTGCGCGCGCACCTGCCCGGCGCCGTCACGCAACGCGCGCACCACCGCGCCGGCGCCATGCGCCGCCTCCATGGCACGTACGCTCTCGCGCTGACGCAGAATTTCAATCGATGGGATGACGCGATAGTCCGCCACGCTAGGAAATCATAGTGTTTTTGGCTACGATCTATCGGCATGATGCCTACCGCGCCGTTCGGGTCGTTCCTACGGAACGACCCCGGTGCGTTCGTTGAGCAACGTGGCTTTAGCGGCATTTTCGTTCATTCGCTCACATAACCCTTGTCGAACACGCGCACTCACCGGCCGCTTGAACGCTACTGGCCCTACGTCGAAAAGCCCGAGGAGCCGACGGCGGAGGAGCTCGCCGCGCTCGATCCCGACCTGCATGCAACATTGTTCGGCCCGCGCGACCTGCCGTTTTCGTTCACCATCGTCTTTCCCCCGTTCGAGGGCGAGCATTACGAGCGGGCGGTGGAAAAGGCGCGGGCCTCGTCGGAATATGTCGAGACCGGCGAGGGCAGTGCGCGCCGTCACCGCGCCCGGTTCTTTTCCGACGACGTGCGGCGGTTGAAAGATCTGTTCGAGCTGGTCGGACCAGTGCCTGGCGTCGAGGT
>DASVFC010000111.1:0-4337 GCA_036380235.1 Vicinamibacterales bacterium | reverse complement strand
TCGTGGGATGTCGCCGCGAGCGTCTGCCCGAGCGGACCGCGGCCGACGTTAAGACCAACTGGAACCGTGCGGCCGGTAAGCTCGCGTGTGGCGGTATTGAGCTGCTGCGCAACCAGGACCTGGTCGGTGAGATAAAGCAACGCGCCAGATGCCACGAGCGGCTGCGTGTCCGCTGCGGTCAGCCGCGAGCGGGAAGCGGGATCGTCGATTGATGCGATCCAAATACCGGCGCGCGAACGATCGGCGGCCGTCACCACGAAGACGACATGCCGGTCGTCGTCGAGGAACGCGGGCCATGCGTGGTTACTCTCGCCGTTGGCGGTATCGAGCGTGGTGAAGGGCTCGACGGAGCCATCCACCTTGCGCCGCATCAATCCACTCGACGCTGATGGTGCAAAGACAATGTCGCCTGGACGGTTCCAGGTTCCGCCGCGCGGGGACGCGGCGTCGGCGAGCTCGGCCACATCGCCGCGTTCGAGATCGATAAACCGCAGCTGCGTTCCGGCGAAGAACGCGACGCGCGTGCCGTCGGCTGACCAAAACGGCGCTGCGGCCTGCCCGGTGTCCGGCAGTTCACGAGTGGCGCCAGAGCGCAAATCGTGCAGCCACAGCGTTACCACCCCGGCCTTAGCTGCCGGGTAGACGATCCGGCGGCCGTCGGGGGCGATGGCGAGTCCAAACGGGTAGTCGGTTCCGGCGCCGATCTCGATGTCCGCGGGCGGAGACCACGCCGCGCGCAACGGCGCCGGCGGCGGTGGCGGCTCAGGAGGCCGTTCGCGCCAGTGACGAACGGCGGGGATGGCCAGCAGCACGGCCGCGAGCGCGGCTACGGCCGCTGGAAGATGTCGTGTCATACTGTCGGTCTTGCCGATCTTAAGGAGGTTGCTTCGCATGCGTAATCGTTTTCTTGCCCTGGCCCTGACGGTTGTCGTGGCGGGACTGTCATCGGTGACGACCGCGTCCGCGCAGACGGCCGCGCCTGCTCGTCGCCCGGACGTCATCTTCGTGCCCACGCCGGAAGCGGTGGTGGAGGCGATGCTGCAGGTCGCCAACGTGACCAAGAACGACGTCGTGTACGACCTTGGTTGCGGTGATGGCCGTATCCCGGTGACGGCGGCGCGCAAGTACGGCGCCCGCGGTTTCTGCTACGACATCGATCCGCAGCGCATCAAGGAAGCCAACGAGAACGTGGCGAAGAACAACGTCGGCAACCTGGTGACCGTCGTGCACGCCGACCTGTTCGAGACCGATCTCAGCGGCGCCTCGGTGGTGACGTTGTATCTGCTGCCGTCGCTGAACGTGAAACTGATGCCGAAGCTGATGAAGGAACTGAAGCCCGGCACGCGCATCGTGTCGCACGCGTTCGACATGGGCGACTGGAAGCCGGAGAAGGAACTCGACGTCGACGGACGAAAGGTTTACTTCTGGACGATCCCGAAGAAGTAGATCGGAAGGTTTGGAGGTCTTGAGGTCTTGAAAGGCGTCAAGGCCTGCTTGTCCCGCCGTAGCCTTGGCGAAGGCGGAAGGGCTTGAAAAGACTTCGGGTCGTTTTGTTAGCTCTGGCGACGACGCTGATCGTCGTTGCCGTCGTCCTAGCCGTCAGCGGTGGTTTTCGCGCCACCGTTGGCGGCTTTCGTATTTCTGCGCGATCGCCGCTGCCGGCGGCGATCGCCGCGGTGATTGCCTCGTTGGCGTGGCTGCAGTTGGCGAGACGCGATCGTTCAATTGGTGCCGACCTCGAATCGGGATGGCGGGCGATCGAGCGGCACTCCACGCGCATCATCGGTGCGATCGCTGTGATCTCGGCGATCATCGCGTCCATGTTCGCCACGCGCTCGGCGGCCGGCGCGGATGCGTCCGGTTATCTCAGCCAGGCGGCGTTGTGGAGCAGCGGTGCCTCATTCCACCGCGACACGATCGGCGTCGACCTCGCCGAAATGGGCGAGTGGATCACGGTGCCACTTGGCTGGCGGCCAGCGAGTGGCGGCCTGCAGGCGCCGACCTATGCCCCCGGGCTGCCGTTGTTGATGGCGGTCCCTCACGCACTTGGCGGCCTCAACGGGGCCAACGCGATCGTGATTGCCTCGGGTGCGCTCGCGGTGTGGGCAGCCGGCATGATTGTCGGCAACACAGCTGGCGTGATTGCGGGAGTGCTGCTCGCGTTCAGTCCGGTCTTCCTGTATCAGTCCTTCCAGCCGATGAGCGACGTGCCGGTCACCGCGGCATGGTTGTTTTGCTTTTTGCTGATTCGCGGGCACAGCGTTGCTGCCGGTGTGGCATGCGCGGTCGCCGTGTTGATTCGACCCAATCTTGCACCCTTGGCGGCGATCCCGTTGTTGATCGCCGAGCGCAAAGTGTTCTTTGCGGCGCCGGTGGCGGTGGCCGGCGTCGTTCTCGCCGTTCTTCAGACCGTGTGGTACGGCTCGCCTTTTCGTTCGGGTTACGGAACCGCTGGCGAACTGTTCGCGATCGAGAATGTGGTCCCAAACGCCAGCCGCTATTTCAGTTGGCTGATCGCCACTGCGCCGGTGTTGCTCCTCGCACCGCTCGCATTCATCCGCCTGAAGAACTCAGTGCACGCGAGCGCGTTGCTCGGCTTCGCGGTGCTCGTGATCGGCGCTTACCTTGTTTACGCCGTCTTCGAGCATTGGTCGTACCTGCGCTTTCTGCTTCCCGCAATGGCGGTGTTCGCGATCTTTGCCGGCGTCGAGCTGGCGCGGTGGATCGACCGGTGGCCGGTTGCTAGCAGGTTCCCCGTGTTCCTGCTGCTGATGCTGGGCCTGGTCGCGCATGGTCTGTTCGTCGCCAGGTCGTTCGACGCGTTCAAGCTCAAGGATCAACTGCGGCGTGTGGAGCATGTTGCGCAGGCGATCGATCACACGGCACCGCCGAACGCCGTGGTGATCGCCGGTGAGCAAAGCGGGGCGATGCGGTACTACACCGGCCGCTCGATTCTGCGCTGGGAGGCGGCGACACCAGAGACGTTTCCGAAAGCGATCGAGACGTTGCTCAAGGCGGAACGACCGATTTACATCGTCCTCGACGCATGGGAGATGGAGCTCTTTCGCGCGAAGTTTCCGAACGTCGGTCCCGCCGAGTTGGACTGGCCGCCGATGCTGGAGGCCGGATCATCACATCGCACCCTCGCGTGGAACGTCGCCGATCGCTGGCGGTTTCAACTGGGTCAACGCGTCAATACCATTCGCCTTCCGTGATGCCAACCGCTCTTGCGGGGTAGGCCTCAAAGCCATGGTTGCGTGGCTGCGCTGGTCGGCCTGGTCGCGATCGCGGCGGCCAGCGTGCCTGCCTGGCGCGCCGCTCGCGTCGATCCCACAGCCGCGTTGCGGGCGGACTAGTCGCTGGCGCGGCCCTCCAGCAAGGGTTCACATTTCAGCGTTTGCGGCCCGTTCTCGGTGCACACCGCGTAGCTGGCGGTGTACATCGACACGCCCGCATACTCACCCTTCTTGTTGACGATGTAGAAGTTGATGCCGAAATTGGGCAGGCCGCGCGAGTTGAGCAGCCGTTTTTCGATCGTGTTCTTCTGGATTCGGCGCAAGGCCTCCATGCCGGCGTCTTTTGGCGACTTGCCCATGCGCATCTGCTCGACGATCAGGAACGACGCGAGGTTGTAGATGTTGGCCTCGCCGCGGCCCGTCGACCCCGCGGCGCCGACATCGCCGTCGACATAGAGGCCCGCGCCGAGAATGGGTGAGTCGCCGACGCGGCCGGGAATCTTCCACGCCAGGCCGCTGGTGGTGGTTACGCCGCAGACCTCGCCCTTGCTGTTGACGCCGTCACAGTTGATGGTGCCGAAGTAGTGATCGGGGTCGATCAGGCCGTCGCGGACCATGCTGAGGGCGGCCATCTCCATCGCCTCGCCGCGCTTCTTGGGATCCAGGTAGTGCTGCGGATCGATGCGGCGCTTCCATTCGAGCCACAAGGCGCGCGACTTGTCGGTGTTGAGATCGTCTTCGATCTTGAAGCCCATGTTGCGCGCGAACTCTTGTGCGCCCTTGCCGACGAGCAGGTGATGGTCGGTCGTATCCATCACCGCCCTGGCCACCAGCGAGGGCGTGCGGACACCTTCGAGCGCCGCCACGCCGCCGGCGCGCTTGAGCGGGCCGTGCATGCAGCAGGAATCGAGCTGCACGATGCCGTTGGCGTTGGGCAGGCCGCCGTAGCCGACGCTGGTATCGGCAGGATCGAGTTCGCAGAGATTGACGCCGGCGATCAGCGCGTCGAGCACATCGGTGCCCCTGGTCATCAGGTTGAACGCCTTCTGCACGCCGGTTTCGGCTTCGCCGTTCTTGTAGACGTTGCCGTTATTCGAGGCC
>DASVFC010000110.1:0-3208 GCA_036380235.1 Vicinamibacterales bacterium | reverse complement strand
GCCCCGACCAGAGTGCCGCCGAGCGAGCCTTCCCCGCCCATCAGGCTGGTGCCGCCGATCACAGCCGCGGCAATCGCGTCGAGCTCATACATCGTTCCAGCGATCGGCTGGGCCGAGTTGAGGCGCGCCGTCAGCACGATTGCCGCCACCGCGCTCATCAGGCCGGCGACGCAATAGATCGCGGTCTTGTGGAAACGCACCGCAACGCCGGACAACCGCGTCGCTTCTTCGTTGCCGCCAATGGCATACACGTAGCGGCCGAAAGTGGTTCGCGTGAGCACGATGTGCGCACACACGTAGACCACCACCATTACGATCACGGGCGCCGGGATGGGACCGACGCTGCCGGTGGCAAGCCAGCGGAAGCCCTCGTCGAAGCCCGAGACCGGCCGCCCTTCGGTGAACACGAGCGCCGCGCCCCGCGCCACGCTCATCATGCCGAGCGTGGCGATGAACGGCGGCAGTCCGCCGAAGCTCACCAGGGCGCCATTCAGCAGTCCTGCCGCGACGCCAACCAGCAGCGCGCCTGGAATCGCGATCGCCGCGGGTTGACCGTCCTGCAGCAGCGTCCCGAGCACGACGCCGGATAGCGCCACGATCGATCCGACCGAGAGGTCGATGCCGCCCGAGATGATCACGAAGGTCATGCCGGCGGCGACGATCGCGTTAATGCTCGTTTGCTGCGCGATGTTGAGGAGGTTGGAGACGGTGAGGAAGTGCGGCGTCAATGCCCACAACACCGCGCACAGGACCACCAATCCGATGAGCGTGCCGAACCGACGCGCCCTCAACTGACGCGCTCCAATCCAAGCGCGGCACTGAGTATCTTCTCTTGCGTCGCGACCGTGGCATCGAATTCCGCCTCAATCGCGCCGCCGCGCATCACCAGGATGCGGTCGCTCATCCCGAGCAGCTCCGGCAGCTCGGACGAAATCATGATGATGCCGGCGCCGGATTCGGTCAGGCGATTCATCAGGTTGTAGATCTCGACCTTGGAGCCGACGTCCACGCCGCGCGTTGGCTCGTCGAAGATGAACACCCGCGCATCGCCGGCGAGCCACTTGCCGAGTACGACTTTCTGCTGGTTGCCGCCGCTCAACAAGCGCACCTGTTGCGTCGGTGTGGCCTTGACCCGCAAGTCGCTGACCACCGGTTGGGCGAGTCGTTCTTCGCAGCGGCTCGGAAGAAACCCCGCGGGTGCCAGCTTCCGCCCATGCGGCAACGCGATGTTCCTCGCCACGGTCAGCGCCGCGACCAGCCCTTCGCCCTTGCGATCTTCGGGCAGCAGGCCAATCCCCTTCGCGATCGCATGCGCCGGCGTTGGGCACGAAATAGCCACACCGTCCCGCATGATGCGTCCCGAATCGGCGCGATCGGCGCCAGCGAGCACGCGCGCCAACTCCGTCCGGCCTGCGCCAAGCAATCCGCCGATGCCCAGCACCTCTCCGGCGCGCAACGACAAGTTGATGTCCCGCAGCACACCACTTCGTCCGAGGCCTTCGACCCTCAATAATTCGGCGCCAGGCGCGACGCGACGCCTCGGAAAATGTTCCTGGAGGTCGCGGTTGGCCATCATGCGCACCAGGTCGCTTACCTTCACGTCAGTCAACGCGTGGGTGGCAATGTGCCGACCGTCTCGCAACACGGTGACGCGGTGGCCGACGCGATACACCTCGTCGAGCCGATGGGTGATGTAGACCACGGCGACGCCGCGCTTGACCAGGCGATCGATCAGCGCGAAGAGCTGATCGACCTCGCGCGAGGTCAGCGCCGATGTCGGCTCGTCCATCACGAGGATTGACGCGTCGTCCTTGAGAGCCTTCGCAATTTCCACCATCTGACGCTGTGCCAGGCTCAAGGAACCAAGCCTGGTTCGCGCGTCGATGGTCATGCCGAGATCGGTCAGCAGCCGCTCGGTCGCCGCACGGAGGTGCCGCCAGTCAACGAACCCGAAGCGCGACGGGGCGGCGCCAAGGAATATGTTTTCAGCAACCGATAATTGCGGGACGAGATTCAGTTCCTGGTAGATGACGCGGATGCCGAGATCGAGCGCGTGTCGCGGGCTGGCAATGTCGGTCGCGCGGCCGTTGACCAGGATCTCGCCGCCGTCCTTCCGATAGGCACCGCTGAGAATCTTCATCAGCGTCGACTTGCCGGCGCCGTTCTCGCCCAGCAGCATGTGCACTTCGCCGCCGTTGAGGGTGAGGTCGACGCCGTCTAGCGCGATCACGCCCGGAAACGCCTTCCGGATGCCGCGCATCTCGAGGACCGCGGTCATCGCAGCTTGTGCTCGAACGGGGCGCCGCCCGGTAGCAGCGTGTGTTCGCCCTGCCACCGCGTCAGCCTTGGTCCCGGCACCATGCGCTCGTTGAGCGCGAACATGGTGTTGATGCGCGTCAGCTTCGACGGCGTGCCGGTTGGCTTGTCTTCGCGCAGGAACGCAGCCACGCGGATCGCCTCAACGTCGCGCGCGGTGCTGTCGCCCGGCAACGGGATCGCGACGCGGAAACAGCCGTTGCGCACCACGCGATATTGCTCGACGCCGCGATCCGACGAATACCACGTCCCGTCGACGCTGACGCTCATCGTCAAGGCGTTGTTGCCCGCCTCACCGCAGCCCTCCAGAAATACGTAGCGGCGGAGATCGGGAACCGTGCCCTGTCCGGTTGGCGCATCGGCGACGATTTTGCCCTCGCGCGCCAGCTCCTTCGCCATCACCTCGTAGGTCCACGGGTTGTCGTCCATGACCTTCTCGCGTGACACGTTCGTCAGGTCGGCGAGCACCGGCGCGGGCGCATAACGGACCGCGGTGGTGCCGCGATCCAACACCATGTTGTTGTGTGTCGCGACCCATAGCAATGGATGCTTGCCTTCGCGCTTTCCCTGGAAAGGCAGGATCTCGTGATCCGGACCTTGCATGTCTTCGCTGACGATGTTGCCGGCGGCGTCGACTTCCACGCTGTAGATGTATTCGATATCCGTCGTGCGCCCCCAGGTCGCCATCAGGCGGTCCGCGGGTGTGCCGCCGTCTTCGTTCGAGAAGATCACCGAGTAGCGATAACGCTTGCCGCGGTTCGTCGGCTCGATCTCGTACCAAGTCAGCAACGGCACGTCGTTGAACTTGCCCACCGTGTCCTGGCGCGCGTACACGACAGGCGCCAACGACAAGGCCTGATGGTCCGCGGCAGAGGTCGGAATCTGTTCGATG
>DASVFC010000109.1:0-5218 GCA_036380235.1 Vicinamibacterales bacterium | reverse complement strand
CGAACTCCCGCGCGTGATCTTTTTCGCGCACGCCGCCGGGCACCAGCGTGTTGACGCGAATGCCGAGCGGCGCGCCGTATTCGGCGAGCCAGCGAGTGAAGTTCAACACGCCCGACTTGGCCACGCTGTAGCCAACCGGCTTGAAGTACGTGGCGCCGCCGGCGCGCTTGTACTCGTAAATCGACTGGTCGGGCGACACCACGCCGTAGGTGGACGACACGTTGATGATGCTGCCGGCCGAGCGGCCGCCGGCGCGATAGTGGCGGATGAACGCCTGCGACGTGAAGAAAGCGCTCTTCAGGTGCGAGTCCAACATCGTGTCCCACGCCACTTCGGGGTAGTCCTCGAACAACCCGTTTTCGGATCCAGCGGCGGCCGGAGACGATCCCATGCCGGCGTTGTTGACCAGGATGGTGGGCGCACCGAGCGCCGAGACAATGTTGGCCACGGCGACGTCGGCGTCAGCCTTGCTCGACAAGTCGGCGACCTCGACGTGCACCCGAAGTCCCTCGGCGGCCAGGGGCTCGAACAGGGCGCGGTCGCCGGCGACGTCGATGGCGCCAACAGCGGCCCCGGCGTAGCCCAGCACGCGCACGTACTCCCGGCCAAGGCGGCCGAGGGCTCCGGTCACGATCGCCACCTGGCCCGACAGGCCGAACATGGCGCCGAGCATCTGGTCGCGCATCTCGTTATTATTCAACTATTTAGGGTGTCCGTGGGAGGACCGGCCGGGGAGCCTTCGGCCCCGCCAGTCACAGAACGCGGCGCGAGCCCGCGGTGCACGCGGGCGCGCGCAGGGGGTCGACGACAACCTCGTTCAAGAACTGAACGTGCATTATACACCCGCGTTCACGGAATGAACGAAAAGTTGCCGCACCCCAACCGCCATGTTCATATTGTGAACATGGCGTCAGCCCGGCAGCTTGCGACGGGCGCGGCGGCGGCTAGCGGATGGTGCGGTTGGTGCCGGCGTAGGCGCGCTTTTCCTCGACCACGCGCTCGATGATCTCGTCGAGTTTGACCTTCGGCACGTAGCCGATCGCCTTGTGGATCTTGGTCAGGTCGGGCACCCGGCGCGGCATGTCCTCGAAGCCGGCCTCGTAGGCCTCGTCGTACGGGATGGTGACGATCTCCGAGCGGCTGCCGGTCCTCGCCTTGATGCGCTCCGCCAGCTGCCGGATCGTCACTTCTTCGGTGTTGCCGACGTTGAACACCTCGCCGATTGCGCTCGGCGTCACCATCAGCTTGAGCAGCGCCTCCACCACGTCGCCGACATAGGTGAAGCTGCGCTGCTGCGTGCCGTCGCCGAACACGGTGATCGGTTCGTTCTGCAACGCCTGCCGCACGAAGGTCGGCACCACCATGCCGTATTGCCCCGTCTGCCGCGGGCCGACGGTGTTGAAGAACCGCATGACGATCACCGGCTGCCTGGTTTCCTTCCAGTAGGCGAGCGCCAGGAACTCGTCGAGCGCCTTGCTGCACGCATAGGCCCACCGGTGACGCGTCGTCGCGCCCATCACCAGGTCGGCGTCTTCGCGGAACGGCACGTGGACGCTCTTGCCGTAGACCTCCGACGTCGACGCGATGAAGACCAGCTTTTTCTTCTTGGCCGCGTGCCGGAGGATCACTTCCGTGCCGTGCACGTTGGTCTCGATCGTGTGCACCGGCTTTTCGACGATCAGCTTCACGCCCACCGCGGCGGCGAGGTGAAACACCACGTCGGCGCGATCCACCATCTCGGCGACCAGCGGATCGTTGAACACCGTGTCGATGGTGTAGTGGAAACCAGGGCGGCCCTTAAGGTGCGCGATGTTGTCGATGGCGCCGGTCGACAGATCGTCGAGCACGAAGACGTCGTGGCCGGCTTCGAGCAGGGCTTCGGCAAGATGCGAGCCGATGAAGCCGGCACCGCCCGTAATCAGAATTCGCATGTCGGTATTCTATCCTTGGGAGCAATCAGCAATTATCAATCGGCTATCAGCACGGCCAGCCGCCGCCGGGGACTCGCGCCGTTTCGAGTCCCTCGATCGCGGCCCGGCCCATGGCCAGTTGGGCCTCCACGGCGCTACCGCCGATGTGCGGCGTGCCGAAAAAGGTCGGTAGCGCCAGGAGCCGCGGATTCGCGTCGGGTTCGATCGCGAAGACATCGCAGGCCGCGCCGGCGAGGTGACCGCTTTCGAGCGCCGCAATGAGCGCATCTTCGTCGATCAGACCACCCCTCGCATTGTTGATGATGCACGTGCCGGCCCGCATCGCGGCGAGCTGAGCCGCACCGATCATCCGCTGCGTCGACGCATCCAGCGGCACATGCAAGGTCACCAAGTCGGCCGCCGACAGAAGTTCATGCAGCCCCACCGGCGTCACGCCATGCGCGGCATAGAACGCCGGGTAATCGCGGATGTCGTACGCGAGCACGCGACAGTTGAACGGCGCCAGCAGTCGGACCAGGTCCTGGCCCACAAAGCCGCAGCCGATGATCCCGATCGTCTTCTCGGTGAGCTGACGGCCGGCAACCTTGTGCCACTCGCCGCGACGTAACGCCGTTTCACATTCGGGGACGCGATGCAGCAAGGCGATCGCGAACGCCAGCGTCAGTTCGGCCACCGAACGCCGATTGACGCCGCCGGTCCACGCCAGCCTGATGCCGCGCCGCGTGATCGCCTCGATGTCGAGACCATCCAGCCCCACGCCGTACTTGCTGATCACGCGGAGCTCGGGAAGTTGCGATAACACGCGCTCATCTACCCGCTCGAGCCCGACGATGACGTGGTCGTGGCCGCGGAGGAAGGCGATCAGCTGATCGCCATCGAGAACCTCGCTCACTTCTGAAAACGTCGCGTCCGGATACTTCGCGCGCAACTCGGCGCGCAGTTGCGGATTGCGATTGAAAGATCGGGCGGCGACGGCGACCCGCATCAGGCCGCGGTCCCCTGCAGGTAGCGCGCAATCGCGTCCTGCCATGTGGGCATGACAAACCCGGTCGCGGCCAGCCTGGCGTTGCTCAAGGCCGCATACTGCGGCCGCGGCGCCGGCAGCGAGACGTCCTTCACGTGTACGGGCTTGAGCGATTGCTCCGATTTCCCAAGCAGCTTCGCGATCTCGCGGCCGACATCCAGCCACGTGGCGTGACCGCTGTTGACGCAGTGATACGTGCCAAAGGCCGGCCGCGTACGCAGCAGGTGGCGCGTCGCGTCAACCACATCATTCACGAAACTTGGCGACACCACGCGATCGACGAACACCGGCGCAACGGCGCCGGAACGCACCGCGTCGGCAATTCGATCGATGCTGCTCCGCCGCTTCGGTCCGCCGAACAGGCTCTCGACGCGAAGCACGTAGTGCTGCGGTGCATCGGCCGCCATCCATTCGCCGAGCAGCTTTGATTGCGCGTAGACGCTTTGCGGCTCCGGCCGATCGGCCTCGGTGTAGGGCACCGTCGCGGTGCCCGCGAACACGAAATCGCTGCTGTAGTGCACCAACATCGCGTTCGCCTGGGCGGCCGCCCGCGCCAGCGCCCGCACCGCGAACGCGTTCGCGTTCATCGCCGCTTCCTGGTCGTTCTGCGCCTGGTCGACGTTGTTGTAACCGGCGCAGTTGATGACGACGTCAGGGTTGATCGAGCGAAAATGTTTGATGACGTCGGTGAAGCGCGTCAAGTCGAGATCGGCGCGCACCAGCGAGATAACGCGATGTTCAGCAGCCAGGCGCGCCGTCATCGCCTCGCCGAGCTGCCCTGCGGCGCCCACCACCAGCACGGTCATTTCCTGACGCGCTCCTTCACCGCGGCGCGCGTTTCACGATCGATCTCGCGTCGCCGAAGCGTTTCGCGCTTGTCGTGATCCTGCTTGCCGCGAGCCAGCGCTACCGACACCTTGATCTTGCCGTTCTTGAAATACATCCGCGTCGGCACCAGGGTCAGGCCCTTTTCCACCGTCTTGCCGATCAACTTGCGAATCTCGTACTTGTGCAGCAACAGGCGCCGCTTCCGCTTTGGATCGTGATCGACGTAGCCGCGATGGC
Source organism: Vicinamibacterales bacterium (assembly GCA_036380235.1). Classification (GTDB taxonomy): domain Bacteria; phylum Acidobacteriota; class Vicinamibacteria; order Vicinamibacterales; family UBA2999; genus 12-FULL-67-14b. The sequence goes on along the minus strand of DASVFC010000109.1, from coordinate 1,198 downwards.
TATACGGGTTGATGTGGACATTGAACAGCCATACCTCGCCGCCTTCGACGCGCGCGAAACTGTCACGCAGGTTGGCCTGGCCTTCACGGATACCTTTCACCTCGGTCCCGAGCAACGCGATGCCGGCCTCGAACGTTTCGAGGATGTGGTAGTCGTGGAACGCCTTCCGATTGTCGGCAATCGGCTGCGTTTCTGCTTCGTCGGCCTTGTTGGCCTTGTTGGCCTTGTCGGCCTTGTTGGCCTTGTTGGCCTTGTTGGCCTTGTTGGCCTCGTTGGCCTGCCTCGCGCTCATGATCGTCGCGCCGCCATTCGCGCTGCCAGCAGCACCGCTTCAATCATCGACCCCGGATCCGCCACATCCTTCCCCGCAATGTCGAACGCGGTGCCGTGATCGACGGACGTTCGGATGATCGGCAAGCCGATGGTGACGTTGACGGCGTGGCCGAACGCGAGCAGCTTGACCGGGATTAAACCCTGGTCGTGATAACAGGCCAACACGCAATCGAACTCCCCTCTCGATGCGCGCACGAACACCGTATCCGCGGGGAACGGGCCGCTGACATCGATGCCTTTTTCGCGCGACGCGGCGATCGCCGGCGCCAGTACGTTCTCGTCTTCGTCGCCGAGCACGCCGCCTTCGCCGGCGTGCGGGTTCAGGCCCGCCACCGCGAGACGCGGACGATTGATACCGAACAGTGGTAGCGACTCGTTGGTGAGCTCGATGGTCTGCTCAACGCGCTGCTGCGTGAGCAACGACGGCACGTCCCTCAACGGCACGTGGACCGTGATCAACACCACCTTCAACTCGGGCGCGTGAAACATCATCGCCACGCGCGACGTGCCGCAGAGATGCGCAAGCAAATCGGTGTGACCCTTCCACGGCAAGCCGGCTTTGGCGAACGCGGCCTTGTTGACCGGCGCGGTGGCGATGGCGTCGACGTCGCCTTTCCGTGCCGCCTCCACCGCGCGGACGATCGTGTCGTAAGCCGCGCGGCCCGCCTCCGGCGAAAGACGGCCCATCGTCACGTGCCCGGGAGTGGGCGCGTCGAAAACGATCGGCTCGCAAATCTCGCGGACACGCGGATCCGCCGCCGCCTTGGCCACGATTTCGGGGCCGATACCCGCCGGGTCGCCGACCGTCAACGCAATCCGCGGCTTCTTCATCCCGTCAGAACCCTACCAAGTCCCAAGCCCCAAG
>DASVFC010000108.1:0-6522 GCA_036380235.1 Vicinamibacterales bacterium | reverse complement strand
GGGAGCCGGGAGCCGAGAGCAAGGAACCCGAGCACCCTAACCTTTGGAACCTCTGGAACGCTTGGAACCTCTGGAAGCTAAGCGAAGGTCCCTTCCCTCGGCCCCCGGGACTCCTTGTTGATTTGCCGTATCGCTCCCAGGTGATACGCAATATGCGCGACGCTGCCGACCATGCCCATCAGTTCGATGTCGGCAACTTCGCGCGGGGTATTCAGCGCCGTTTTCCAGTTCGCGATCTCGCCCCGCAGTCCGTTGCGGATCTCCTGCCACTGCGCCTCGTCTACTGCTGACATCTTCCACGCCTCGTCCCATTTCGCATTGGCGAACGGGTTGCCACCGTTCGTGTTCCAGTCGTTCATCAGCGACAAGCCATAACGAAGATGCTGCGCGTGCGCCGCGATGGTGGCGCCGCCGTTGGTCGACTGCGACGCCTCGCGCGCGGAGAGCTGGTCGAGCGAGCGGAGCAACCCGATGTCGCCGGTGTTGAGGATGAAGCCGCCTTTCGGATGCGTGCCCTCGGTCAGCTCCGAGAACAGGCGGGTCAACGTCTTGGTGAGCTCATCGGTGCGCATGTCATCCTCCCGGCGTTCCGGGTAAGCTAGCGGTTTCCCCTATGGTATTCGCGAAGCAGCTGCGTGAAGCCGTCAAGCGCGGACGCATCAGGTGCAGCGTCCGCGTGTGGATGACGCCCCGCGTCAAGACCGGCGGCCGCTACGCCATGGATGACGGGTCCATCGTCATCGACTCGATCGAGCAGATCACGAGGAAGGACATCACCTGCGAGCTGGCGCGCGAATCAGGTTTCGACAGCGTCGACGCGTTAATGAAGATAGCCAAACATGGGAGTGGCGAGAACATTTACCTCGTCCGTTTTCATTACCTGCCACCCGGCGGGTGGCGTTGAGGATCGACTATGAACGAGCAGGAACGTTTCACATCGTTGTGGATCAACGAATCAAAGACCACCAGCAAGGTGCTGTCGCGGATTCCTGAAGGCTCCGACTACAAGCCCGATGCGAAGTCGCGCACCGCTCAGGAGATTGCGTGGCAGATCGTCTGCGAAGAGAAGATGATCATTGACGCGATGGAATCCGGAAACGTCGTCTGGGCGCCGCCGGAGATGCCGGCTTCGGCGAAAGATGTCGCTGCCGCCTACGATCAGCAGGCCGCGCGCATGGCGGACCGCTGGAAGGCACTGCCGGCAGAGCGGTGGGGTGGGAAGCTCGACTTCTTCGGCACGCCGCGGGACGCTTCCGGCATGGCCTGGAGTTTCCTGCTCGACATCGTGCATCACCGAGGGCAGATCAGTACGTATCTGCGGCCCATGGGCTCAACGGTGCCGCAGATTTACGGGCCAAGCGCCGACGAACCGTAGGAGGTTGGCCATGAATCGATTCGTGCTCGTTTGTGTCGCTGCCGGCTGTGTCGCTGCCGGCGCCATGGCAGGCGTGCCACTGCTGGCGCAGGAACCGGTCGTCAAGTTGACGACGGTCGCTTACCGCGTCCACAAGCAGGAGGCAATGGTGGCCTTCTATTCGCAGGCGTTCGGCGCAAAGTTTCGCGAGGTGCAGACCGGCGCCATTCGCTCCCAATTCGGTGAGCTTCCGGGCCTGACATTGAAGTTCGTGCCGATTCGCGCTGCCGTTGAATTCGAAGATTTCCCGGTGCACCAACTCGGCTTCGAAGTCGCGAACGTCGAGCGGGTCATGGCCCTCGCCGTCAAGCACGGCGGCCGCGTGCAGGATGCGCCCACGCGCACCGGAAACCGCACCCACGCCTCGGTCCGCGATCCTGACGGGAACACGATCGAGCTCTATAGCGGTCGGTAGGTGGTCCCGGGCGCGTGGTACCATTGCCGGTCATGCGCTCAGTGATATTCGACGGCCTTCGCCTGGCGGTGATCGCAGGGCTGGTGCTCAGCGGCGCCGCCACGCAGGCGCAGGTTCGCACTGCCGATCCGGCGAAGCGTGGATTCAAGGTCGCGGATTTCCCGCGCGTCGCCAAGCTCGCCGACAACGTCTACGGCTTCGAAGGTCTCCACCCGTCCGGCATGCCGACGGTCAGCCTGTTCGTGGTCGGCAACGACGGCGTGTTGCTCGCCGACGGCCAGAGCAACCCCGCCAACACGCAGCAACTCCTCGACGCGATCGCCAAGGTCACGCCGAAGCCGCTGAAGTGGTACGTCGTCGCCTCCGATCACGGCGACCACACCGGCGGCAACAGCGTGCTGCCCAAAGACCTCACTTACGTCGTGACGCCCGCGTCGAAGGCCGCGCTCGAGCGGATGAAAAACGCGGTGGTACCGCCCGCCGCGATGGGCGGCGATCGCCAGTCGATCAACGTCGGCGGCATCGAGGTGCAGGCGATCTTCGCCGGTCGCGCGCATACCGGCGGCGATCTCCTCGTCTACCTGCCGAAGCAGAAGATCCTGTTCATGAGCGAGGTTTACCTCAATCGCGTCTTCCCGGCGATGCGATCCGCATATCCAAGCGAGTGGCTCGCGGTGCTCGACAAGGCCCTGGCGATGGACGTCGATCTCTACGTGCCCGGCCACGGCTTTATCGAAGAGCGGAAGGCAGCGCGCGAGGAACTGGTCGAGTATCAGCAAGCGATGCGCTACGTGATCGACGAGGTCAAGCGCCTGCACAAACTAGGCCTGTCCGCCGAGGACGCGGTGAAGCAGGCCAATTGGGGACCGTATAAAGATTGGTATCTGGCGGAGCAGCAGGCGCCGATCGCGGTGCGGAAAATCTACGAAGAGTTAGAAGGGAAGTTGAAATAGTGGCGGAGCAATCGTTTCAATCGCACGCACATCATCCGCGGGCGACCTACGTCGCAACGCTGTTCTGGCTGGCGGCGTTGATATTGCTGGTTGGGCAGGCGTTCTTCGCCTGGGATGCGCTCAACTGGACTCTCGCGGCAATCCTGCTCACCCTCGCTCCGCTGGTGGCGATCAGCCGCTGGTACATCGTCGCCCTGCAGGATCGCATCATCATGCTCGAAACCAAGGTGCGTGCGGCGGAGCTGCTGGCCGCCGGGCAGGATGCGCAGCTCGCGAAGCTCACCCCGAAGCAGATCGCCGCGCTGCGATTTGCGTCGGACGAAGAATTCGGCTCGTTGCTCGAGCGGGCGGCGCGTGAAAACCTCTCACCCAAAGACATCAAGGCTTCGATTCGCACATGGCGTCCAGATCCTTATCGTACGTAGCAGCGCTTCTCCTCGTCCTGGTTTCAGCCTCGCCGGCGTCTGCCACCTGGTCGGTAATTGCCGTCGACCAGAAAACGCGCGAGGTCGTGATCGCGTCGGCGACATGCGTGCCGCAGTCGGCCTTCGCCGGTTTCCCGGCCAAGGGACTGATGGACGTGCAGGCGATCGTAGTGCCGGGCAAGGGCGTTGCCGCGGCGCAAGCTGGCGTCGATCGCACGCGCAAGAACCAGCAGTTGATCTTCGACGAGATCAACAAGGGCACCGAGCCGGCGCGCATCCTCGAGATGTTAAAGCAGGATCCCGGCATCGAAATGCGGCAGTTCGCGATCGTCGATCTGCAAGGGCGCTCGGTCGGTTTCTCCGGCCAGAAGAACCAGCCGGCGTCGCTGAGCCGGCAGCAGCAGGTGCCGGGCACCGGGATCTACTTCTCGATCCAGGGCAACATCCTCGCGAGTGATGAGGTGGTTACCGCGGCGATGACGTCGTTCGTCGAGGCCACCGGCTCGCTGGCTGATCGCGTGATGGCCGCCATGGAGACCGCAGACGCGCGTGGTGGCGACAAGCGCTGCACGTGCGAGTCCAAGCCGTTGCCCGCTGCCACCGCCGCCTGTGAATCAAAGACGTCGCACGTCGCGTACATCCTGCGCGCGGATCCGTCGGACAAGAGCGGCGCTTCATTCAACGACGGGCAATACGCGATGTATGTCGCAGTCACGAACGACGACATCCTGCCGGCCGAAAATGCCAACCCGGTGAAGACGCTGCGCCTGCGTTACGACGCCTGGAAGAAATCCAACCCGCCTGTCCGCCGCAGCCCCGGCGGAGGCGGGCGGTGACACCCGAGGAGCAAGACGAGGTTCGCAGGCTGATTGAAGCGCATGAACACACGCTGCAGGTCTGCAAGGCGTGCGCAGAGACGACGCGCGACCTTGCCTGGGAAGTGAAGCGCGGCAGCATTCCGCCCCCTGAAGCGCTGGCGGCCACGCTCGACGAAGTGGAGCGCGTACTCGCCGACATCGGCAAGGTTGAAATTGCCATCGCTGAAATGAAGGCCGCGCTTTGGTGACCCAACCAACCGCCGATGTGCTGGCGTCGTTAATCGAATTCAGCCTCGATGCCATCGTCCTGGTCGACACCCGCGGCGTCATCCGCTGGGCGAACCCGGCGATCAGCGGCGTGCTCGGTTACCGCGATGCCGACGTGGTCGGCTTGACGGCGCGTGACCTGGTCGAGCCGGCGGATCGTCCCGCCTGGCAGACCCTGGTGGATGACCTTTTCGATCGGCCCGATGCGCCTGGCCGCGGCCGCTTCCGATGCCGGCATAAGGACGGTGGCTTTCGCTGGATCGAAGGCGTGGCCCGCAACCTGCTGCACGAACCGCGTATCGGCGCCATCATGGTGCAGTTTCGCGACGTCACCGATCGCCACGCCACCGAGGAAGCGCTGAAGGCCAGCGAAGATCGCTACGGCCACTTGTTCTATTCCGCTGCCGACATCATCTTCGAGGCCGACGCCGAGGGCTATTTCCGTTTTGTCAACCCGCAAACGCTGCGCGTGTTCGAGTACGGCGCCGACGAGGTAATCGGGCGTCGGTTCACCGAGTTCATTCGCGCCGACTACCGGCAACAAATCCTGGCGCACTATTACCAGCAGACGACGCAGCGGCGCGCCAATTCATATGTCGAGTTCCCGGCGGTCACCAAGTCGGGACGCGAAGTATGGCTGGGGCAGAACGCCTGGCTGATACTGGACGAAGCGGGGACTTTCGTTGGGATGCAGGCCGTGGCGCGCGACATCACCGATCGTCGCAGCACGGAAGAAGCGCTGCGCATCGCCGAGGCGAAGTATCGTGGTCTCGTCGAGCAGTCGCTGATGGGCGTTTACATCCTGCAGAACGAACGGCTCGTGTATTTGAACCCCAAGGCGGCCAGTCTGCTGGGCTATTCGCAGCAAGAACTGCTCGATGCGCCAAACGCTTTTGCCTTCGTGCATGAGCAGGACCGGCCGCTGTTGATGGAGCAACTGGCGCGCCTCGACTCCGGCGACGTTTCGAGCGTGCAGCTCGCGGTTCGCGGCATCCGCAAGGATGGCGAGACGATCCAGGTTGAAGCGTATTGCTCCGTCACAGAGTTCGGCGGCCGGCCGGCGATCCTGTCGACCGTGCACGACATCAGCGACCGCGTCAAACTCGAAGACCAGCTCCGGCAGGCGCAGAAGATGGAGGCGGTCGGGCGCCTCGCCGGCGGCATCGCGCACGATTTCAACAACCTGCTGACCGCCATTCGCGGCAACGCCGAGCTGATGTCGCATCGCGTCGCCAACGATCCGCCAATGGCCGCGGAAGTGGACGAGATCCTTCATGCCGCAGATCGCGCGGCATCGCTGACGCGCCAGCTGCTTGCGTTCAGCCGCAAGCAGATCCTGCAGCCGGTCAGACTCGACATCAACGAGATCATCAACGGCGTGGCGCGCATGGCGCGACGCTTGATCGGCACCGACGTGCAGCTCAAGCTGCGCCTGGCCCAGTCGGTGGCCGATGTGCTGGCAGACCCGGCGCAGATCGAACAGGTGCTGCTTAACCTGATCGTCAACGCGCGCGATGCGATGCCGAACGGCGGGATGATCACGGTGCAAACCGCGAACGTGCAGCTCAACGGTGATGCGCCGGAGATCGTCCAGGCCGGCATCGCGCCGGGACCGTTCGTGCTGCTGGCGGTCACCGACACCGGCATCGGCATGGACCAGGCCACGCAGGCACGCATCTTTGAACCTTTCTTCACGACCAAGGAAACCGGCCGCGGCACAGGGCTCGGCCTGTCAACGGTCTACGGCATTGTCCGCCAGACGGGCGGCGCTATCACCGTGCAGACCGAGCGCGGCAAGGGCGCCAGCTTCCGGGTATTCCTGCCGGCGTTCACGGGAGACACGCAGTGATTCGAAAGCCAGTCGTATTGATTACGGGCGCGGGCGGCGAAATCGGCCACGGTTTGATCGAGCATCTGTCCAACGAAGGCAAGCAGCCGGTGATCACGCTCGACGTCAACCCGCTCGAGCCTGCGCTCGCCAAGCGCGTGCAGCGGGAATTCACCGGCTCGATCATGGACAAGGCCCTGCTCGAGCGGATGCTGTCGGAATTCGAGGTCGAGACCGTCTACCACCTCGCCGCCCTGTTATCGACGCGATCCGAATTCACGCCGGTGACCGCGCACCAGGTCAACGTCGAGGGCACGCTCAACCTGCTCGAATTCTCGCAACACGAAGCCGAGTCGCACGGCAGGCCTGTCACGTTCCTTTATCCATCGTACATCGCCGCCT
>DASVFC010000107.1:0-19069 GCA_036380235.1 Vicinamibacterales bacterium | reverse complement strand
CAACGCGCTGCCACACGCAAAGGGAACGACGATGCTGGCTTGTGAAATGACGATGGTGGTCGACACGCGCGTCGTCAGCACGCCGAGATCGAGCTCGAGCCCGACGAGAAACATGTAAAGGATGACGCCGAGCTGCGCGATGACGTTGAGGAACGGCGCCGCATCGGCCGGCAGCAGCGCTGCCATCAGTTCCGGCGACAGACGGCCGAGGAGCGACGGGCCGAGTAGAATGCCGCCAACCACTTCGCCGATCACCGCCGGCTGGTTGAAGCGCGCGAAGATCGCGCCCACGACCCGCGCCGTGATCATGATCACGGTCAGGGCCAGCAGCACTTTAACGAGCATCAGCTCAGCATTCTACGTGGCGCTCGAGAGATAAACGAAGCAACGGCCACCGCCGTCAAACTCCACCATGGACAACCTGCTCCAGGACATCCGTTACGGCATCCGCACCTTGACGCGGCAACCCGGCTTTGCGGCCACCGCCATCCTGACCCTGGCGCTCGGCATCGGCGCCACCACGGCAATCTTCAGCGTGGTCAATGCGGTGGTGTTGCGGCCAATGCCGTTCGATGCCCCGGAGCAAATCATGGTGGTGACGAACACCAATCTGAAGACGGGCGCCCGCAACACGACCATCTCGGGCCCGGACTTCGTTGACTGGCGCGCCCAGAACCGCAGTTTCGAAGCGCTGGCCTATTTCACTGGCAGCGGTGAAACCAGCGTGACGGTGAATAACGCGTCCGACTACACCACGGTGACGCGCGTCTCGCCCGGTTACTTCAAGGTCTTTGGCGCCACGGCACGGGCGGGCAGGTTGTTTTCGGATGAGGAAGAGCGCCCCGGCGGGCCGACGGTGGCGGTGATCAGTGAGGCGTACTGGCGGCGGCAGTTCAACGCCGATCCGCGCGCGATCGGCTCGACGATTACCTTCAGGCAGAACGCCTACACGATCATCGGCGTCACCGATCTTCGCTATCCGGCGCGAAGCGACATTTACTACCCGGACTTCGTCGCACCGGAAAGCCAGAATCGCACGGCTCACAACTACCGCGGTGTCGGCCGGCTCGCGCCTGGCGTCTCGGTGCAACAGGCGCAAGCGGAGATGTCCAATATCGCCCTGGGCCTCGCGCAACAGTATCCGGTGAGCAACGGCGAAAAGGGCATCGCCGTGGTGCCGCTGCAGGAGGTGGTTGTCGGCGACACGCGGCAAACTTTGTTCGTTCTGCTGGCGGCGGTGGCGTTCGTCCTGTTGATTGCCTGCGCCAACGTCGCCAACCTGCTGCTCGCGCGCGCTGCGGCGCGTGGCCGCGAGCTGGTGGTGCGCGCGGCGGTGGGCGCCGGGCGGTTGCGACTGATCAGACAGATGCTGACAGAGAGCGCCGTGCTCGCGATCGTCGCCGGTATCGGCGGCGTGATCGTGGCGCGATGGGGCGTCACCGCATTACTGGCCTTTGCGCCGCCCGATTTGCCGCGCCTCGACGAGGTGAGTGTCGACTTGAGCGCGCTTGGATTCGCTCTCCTGATCTCGCTCGCCGCGAGTTTCGTGTTCGGTTTGGCGCCGGCCTGGCACGTCTCGCGTGTCGATCTTGCGGAGGGCTTGCGGCAAAGCGGCAAAGGATCCGCGCTCGGCGCGCGCAGCGGCTACGCGCGCAAGGCCTTCGTGGTGGCCGAAATCGCCCTGGCCGTGGCGCTGGTGATGGGCGCAGGCCTGCTCGGCCGCAGCCTGATTGCGCTTGCCGCGGTCGATATGGGCTTCCAGAACGATCGGCTCGTCGTGCTGCGTACGACGGTGCCGGTGTCCGGCCCGCCACAATTCGGGCGCGCCATCGAGGTCTATCGGAACACGCTCACCGAATTGCGTTCCATCCCGGGCGTGGTCGCGGCCGGCGGCGTCACGTCATTGCCGACGCTGGTGCGATCGAACGGCGGCTACTGGGTTCAAGGTGCGCCAGGCCCCGAAGTGCTCGGCATGAAATCACCGCAGGCGCTGTTCAACGTCGTGACGCCTGATTACTTTCACGCGCTGCAGGTGCCGATCGTTCGCGGCCGCGATTTCAACGACGGCGATCGCATCGACGCACCGTTCGTCGCCATCATCAACGAGCAGCTCGCGAAAGACGCGTTCCCGAACGTCGACCCGATCGGCCGCACCATCCGCGGCGGCCTCGATTCGCTCGAGCCGATGACCATCGTCGGAATCGTCAGGGATGTCCGCACGCGCGGGCCCAATCGTCCGATCCAGGCGGAGTTGTTCTTCCCGTATGAACAGCACCAGGGACCGGCGACGTCGCTGAACCTTGTGATGCGCACGGACGCCGCCGATCCGCTGACGATTGGCGCCACCGCCGCGCGGCAGATTCGGAATCGCTACCCGGAGGTGCCGGTGCGCGTCGAGACGATGGAGATGACGATGGCGGGCGCGACGGCGACGCCGCGGTTCCGCACCGTGTTGCTCGTGGTCTTTGCCGCAGTCGCGTTGCTGTTGGCGATTGCTGGTGTGTACGGCGTGATGGCTTACACGGTGAATCAACGGGTACCCGAGATTGGCCTGCGAGTGGCGCTCGGTGCGTCGCCAAGAGATGTAATCGGCCTGGTATTGCGTGAAGGCGCGCTGCTTGTCGCGATCGGCCTGGCGATCGGCGCCGCGTTGTCGTACGCGGGTGCGCAGTTCATCAGCGGACTATTGTTCGGCGTCTCCGCACGCGACCCGCTCGTATTCGTTGCTGTGTCCGCCTTGGTGGCGATCGCGGCGTTAGCAGCGTGCCTGGTGCCCGGACGGCGCGCCCTGCGAGTAGATCCGTTGTTAGCGCTGCGAGCGGAATAGGGACAATGGCGCAGATCGCGGCGGTGTTACGACGGTGCCGCTAACATGAAGTACGTGACTTTTCGACGGGCAGGTCGAACATGGGTCGCAGTCGCGTACCGGCAATGTTGCCCATGAACGCCGCGACCAGCCAGAGCCACCCGTGCAGGCTGCCGGACGCGATGCCGCTGAAGTACGCGCCGATGTTGCAGCCGTAGGCGATGCGCGCGCCGTAGCCGAGTAGCAGGCCGCCGATAATCGCGGCTGCCATTGAGCGGCCAGAGATCGTCAGCGTCGGCGCAAATCGGCCGGCAAGGATCGCGGCGAGTAGCGCGCCGAGAATGATGCCGAAGTCCATCACCGACGTGACGTCCAGCAGCACGCTCGAACGCAGTGCTTGCGCCAGCGCCGGCGCCTGCCAGTAGGACCACGACGCCACGTCGATGCCGATCGCATCGAACCACTTCGCGCCCCACAAGGCGAACGCCGACGTCACGCCCCACGGCCGGCCGCCGATGGTGAGCGTGGCGATGTTGACGATGGCGAGACCGATGGCACCGGCGACGAGCGGCCAGGGCCCTGTCAACCACCTCGGCGTGCCTGCTCTTACCGAGGTCGGCCGCGACGGTGTTGCATCGTAGGCGACGGTGCCGTGGCGCTTCTTCTCGGCAACCACCGTCACCCAGGCAATCGCGCCGAAGAGCACCAGGCTTGCGGCAAGACCGGGCCACGCACCCATCGTGTTGACGAGTGACGTCGGCGCGAGCGCCGGTTGCGCGGTCCACCATCCCATGTGCGCGGTGCCGATCACCGATCCGATGATGAAGAAGAACAGCGTGATCAGCATGCGTGTCGATCCGCCGCCGACACTGAACAGCGTGCCCGAGGCGCAGCCGCCGCCGAGCTGCATGCCGAGGCCGAAGATGAATGCGCCGGCGGCAACGCCCACGCCGACCGGCGACACCGATCCGCGCAACGACTGACCGAATAACGAACCCGATGCCAGCAGCGGGAAGAACACGGCGCAGGTTATTGCCAGCATCAGCATCTGGGCGCGCAGACCGGCGCCGCGGCGATCGGAGATGAACACCCGCCACGACGAGGTGAAGCCGAACGCCGCGTGATACAGCACGACGCCGGCGAACGCCCCGACCACGAACAGCGCCGCCTGGCGCCAGCTGACGACGGCGTTCAGATACCAGGCCGCGAGGACGATCGCGATCGCGGTGATCGCGGCGGGACCGGGCACCAGCGCGCGCGAGACCGCGGGCACCGGTGCGGCAGGATTGAGAGCCTGTGTGGTCATGCGTTGCCTCTCAAGAAAATCATACCGAGCACGATCACCACGATTAGCGCGCCCAGCAACAGTAGCATGGCGCTCTTAGAAGGTGACCCCGACGCTGACGCCGAACGTGCGCGGCCGTCCCATCTCGCCGATGAACCCCGACTGCGCGAACTGATACGGGATTGCGACCGGCACATAACGGGTCTGGAAGGCGTTGCGCACGAACACTTCGCCGAAGATATAACGACTACGGGCGCCGGCGCGCACGTTGACCAGCGAGTACGCCTCCTGGCCGCGGGTGTTCGCCTCGTCGTATTCGAACGCGCCGGAGAAGACTGCCTCGCCGCGCAGGAAGCCGTTGATCGACGCGGTGATCGCCTGCGTCCACTGGCCGCCGAACATCGCCGTGTAGTCAGGCGTGAAGGGCAAGGCGTTGCCGGAGACGTCCACACCCATCGACGTGGTGCCGTCGGCAAAGCTGGCGTTGGTGTAGCCAAACGACGCAAACACATCGAGCATCTGCATCGGGCGGGCGGTGACGTCCACTTCGAATCCGCTGCTGTTGGCGCCGCCGACGTTCGAGATGAAGAACTGGCCGGGCACGAACGGATTGGGAACGTTGAGCTGCAGATCGTCCCAGTCGATGAAGAACACGGCTGCCGTGGCCGCGACCTTGCCGCCGGCCAGCGACGATTTCACGCCGGTTTCGAAGTGCCACGCGTGCTCTTCGCCATACGCCTCGTCGCCGGGCAACGCTGCAGGATTGAAACCGCCCGCCTTGTAACCGCGTGCGACCGAGGCATACACGTTCGCGCGATCGTTGACGCGATAGCCAACCGCAAATTGCGGCGACACGTCGGAGAACGACTGTTCCTCGGCGACGGTGTTCTCGCCGGGCAGGGCAGGCTCGAAGAACGTGCGCAGCACCGCATCGCTCGCTTCGTGATCGAACCGCAGGCCGGCGGTGACGTCGATGCGATCGTTGAACGTGAACGTGCCGCGGCCGAACAGGCCGATGCCGGCGTTGTCGATCTCCGCCTGCGGCGAGTGCATCGCCACCGGAAACGGAATCATCGGCGACAGCACGAACGCGCTGAGCGTATTCACCGCGTCCTGCTCGTAGGCCTGGTTGAAATACTCGATGCCCGCCTGCCACTTCATCGTGATCGCATCCGACAGCTGGTACGGCGCGTTCTCCGGAGAGGCGATGCGGACTTCCTGCGTGAACTGGCGATCGCCTTCGTCGTTGGTTCGCGTCGCCAGTGGCAGCGGCGTGTAGTCGAGATCGGTGGCGTCTTCGGTGTTCCACTTCACGAAGCCGGTATTGCTTTCGATCGCAAATGACTGCCCGGTGCCGCGCAGGTTGAACGTGGCGCTGTTAATGTCGCGGTTGGTGAAACCTTCGAAGTCGCGGGCGACGCGGAATGGCGTGGCACGGATCGCGTCCAGATCTCCCAGGGCGTAATCGCCATCGCGATTACTCTCGTGCGCGTAGATGAACCGGCCTTCCCAATTGGCATTGGGCAGCATCAGCAGCTGCGCCTTGGCGAAGGTGCCGTCTCGCCAGTCGAGATCGTTGCCGGTGACGGCGTTCACGGTGAAGCCGTCGCGGCGCTGGGTGCCGGCGGCGAAACCGACCGCGGCCTTACTGCCGATGGGGCCGGAAACGTTGCCGCGCACTTCCTTCTGGCCGACGTTGCCGAATGGCGCGATCACCGAGCCGGTCCAATCCGACATCGATGGGCGCGCACTGACCACGTTAACGATGCCGCCAAGGGTGTTGCGGCCGAACAACGGGCTCTGCGGCCCGCGGACGAACTCGATCTGCCCGACGTCGAGCAGCTCGATGTTCGACGAGTTGCTGTTCAACTGCGGCACGCCGTCGATGTAGGTGGTGATCGCGGGGTTGCCGGGGCTCGAGCCGATGCCGCGGAAACGCGCGTTGCTCACCTTGCGCGCGGTGAATTCTGTGAAAACGGTGTTGGGCGCGAAAATCGCCGCTTCGGTAATGGCACGAATGCCGGAGTCGATTAACGTTTGCTGCGTGACCGCGGTCACGCTTGCCGGAACATCTTTCACGTCAGCAGCCTCACGTTCGGCCGTGACGATCACCGTCGGTATCGTGACTGTGGGGGGCTGTGATTGCGCGAATGCTGCCGAAGCAACTGCCAGGAACGAACTTACAAGGAACACGCGATAGGCCATTTCAACATTATGACGGCGGCGTCCGAAGTATTTACAGAGGGGACCATCGTTGCCGTGTGGCCGCTGGGATCAATGGTGGGAGCACCGGAAACCGGCGAGAATTGGCCGTAAACTGGGTCGATGCGGGTTCTCGCGTTCTCGCTGATCGGATGGCTGGCGGCCTTGACCTGGGCCGGCGGCCAGTCCCGCACGCTCTTTCCTGGCACGCTCGATCAACATCCGGCGATCGACTATCACGGCGCGGCGCTCGCCGATCCCGTTTCCGCGCTGCAGCGCGACTTGGCGTCGGCTAAGGCAACGCTCGCGTTTGACGGCACGCACGGTTTCCTGCGCTCGCTGCTCGCCAGGCTCGATGTTCCGGTCGAATCACAGATCCTGGTGTTCTCGAAAACGGGCATTCAGCATCCGTTCACACCCCCCGAAAACCCGCGCGCCCTGTTCTTCAACGATCGCGTGATCGTCGGCTTTATTCCGGGCGCGCCGGTGATCGAAGTCGCATCGCACGATCCGAAGCAAGGGATCGTCTTCCAGACCTTGAAACAGGACGCGGCCGAGAAACAGTTCGTGCGGTCCGATCGCTGCCTGACCTGTCACTTGTCGGCGAACAGCCTCGGCGTGCCCGGCATCCTGGTGCGGAGCATGTTCACCGAAGGAACCGGCCGGACGCGGCCGCAGCTTGGCAGCAGCATCGTCGATCACCGGACGCCGCTCGCGCAGCGGTGGGGTGGTTGGTATGTGACCGGCACGCATGGCTCGGCACGGCATATGGGCAACGCCATGGTGACGCAGGCGATGGAACGTGGCGATGAGGCGATCACCGAGCACACGCTGAATCGCACGACGCTGATCGACAGGGTCAGCTCGGGCGCATTGCCGATGCCGACCAGCGACATCGTGGCCTTGATGGTCTTCGATCACCAGGGGCACGCGATGAACCTATTGACCCGCCTCAACTGGGAAACGCGCGTGGCCGCCGCAGACGGTGTCGCCGACTTCTCGAAGGGCGAGCTGCGCGAGCTCGTCCATGACCTCGTCGACTATTTCCTTTTCGTCGACGAGCCGGCGCTGCCGTCGCCGGTGAAGGGGGTGTCGGCGTTTGCCGATGTGTTCAGCGCCGCTGGCCCGCGGGACACGCGCGGACGTTCGCTGCGCGCGCTCAATCTGCAGACCAGGTTGTTCAATTACCGCTGCAGCTACATGGTCTACTCGCCGGCATTTCAAGCCTTGCCCGACTCATCGCGCCGAGCCGTCGTCGCCCGCATGCACGATGTGCTGCGCAAGCGCGGCGATACGGACGTGATCGAAATCCTCGCCGACACGCTCCCTGGCTGGTAACCCCAGCCCCGATTTGTGGCATAGTTCCCGGCCATGCGGACTTTCGCCGGCGTGTTTGCATTCGCTCTTGTTGCGGTGCCTCTTTCTCTCGCATTGACGGCGCAGACGAAACCGGGCGACTCCTGGACGCAATGGGGCGGACCCAATCGCAACTTCATCGTCAATACGACGGGCCTCGCCGACAAGTGGCCCGAGACGGGTCCGCCGGTATTGTGGTCGCGGCCGCTCGGCACCGGGCATTCCGCGATCCTGTTTGACGACGGCCGGCTTTACACGATGTATCGCGCCGGCAACGGCCGTGCGAAGCAGGGCCCGTGGGATCCCGAGGAAACGGTGATCGCCATGGACGCGGCCTCCGGCAAGACGCTGTGGGAGCACAAGTACCCCTCGCGCCGCGAGGACTTTAGCTTCGGTGCCGGACCGCACTCGACGCCGATCATCGTCGGCGACCGCCTGTTCACCATCGGCACCAACAAGCAGATGTTCGCGTTCGACAAGAAGACCGGCAAGGTGCTGTGGTCGCGCGACTTCGTGAAGGACTTCAATTCGCATGAATTGCTGATCCGACCGGTGGTGAAGACGGGCTACGGCTGCAGCCCGATTGCCTATCGCGACACGATCATCTGCAGCGTTGGTGGTCCTGGCCAGTCGGTGATGGCGTTCCGGCAGAGCGACGGCGCGGTGGTGTGGAAGAGCGGTGACTTCCTGACGTCTGAGGCGCCGCCGATCATGATCAACGTCGCCGGCCGCGATCAGCTCGTGATGTTCGGCGGCGGCACCGTCAACGGCATGGATCCGGCGAACGGCAAGATCCTGTGGTCACACGTCCACGACCCCGGCAACGATCTGAATTGCGGGACGCCGCTGTTCGGTCCGGACAACATCCTGTTCGTGTCGTCGGCGTATCGCGCGGGCAGCCGAGCCATCCAGCTGAAACCCGATCGCGACGTCACCTATGCCGAGGAGCTCTGGTTTACTAATCGCGTGCGCTTCATGTTTCTCAACGCCATCCGTGTCGGGGATTTCGTCTACGGGACCACTGGTGATTTTGGCCCGGCGTTTCTGACCGCGCTGAACATCAAGACCGGCCAGCCCGCGTGGCAACATCGCGGCTTCGGCCGCGCGAGCATGGTCTACGCCGACACCCCGTCGGCAGGCGGAGGGCAGGGCAAGGCGATCATCATGGACGAGGACGGCGACCTCGCCCTGGCCAGGCTCGCCCCCGAAGGTGTCACCATCCTTGCCGAGGCAAAGAAAGTGTTCGACACCACCACGTGGACGGTTCCGACGCTCGTGGGCCGCACCCTCTACGCGCGCGATCGCGAAAAGATCGTCGCGCTGGACCTGGGAGGGAAGTAAGTGAACAGGGAAAAGTTGAAAGTGCAACAGCTCGTGGTGCTCCTCGCTCTGGCCGCCATCACTTCTCCGCTCGCGGCACAAACACCGGCGTCGAACTTCGCCGGCACGTGGCGCCTCGATGAAGCGAAGAGCAAGGTCGTAGCGACAGCGGGGATCATCGGCTTGATCTCGGCTGGTGCGCCGAAGACGTTGCACATCACCCAGCCGGCCAACGGCACCGTAGTAATCGAAAGCCAGGTCAACGAAGCGCATGTGCGCATCTACAAGCCCGGGCGAGAAACGTCGACACCAGCGGGCCAGGGTGGTGCCGTCACGATGACGACGAGGTGGGACGGCAACGTGCTGGTCAGCGAAGGCGCCTTGAAAGCGGCCAACGGCGACACGACCACCGTCCGCGAAGTGGTGTCACTCAGCGCTGATGGAAAAGTGCTGACAATGGAGATTACGACCACGGCGGCTGAGAAGGCCGCCAGTACGCTCGTGTATACAAAGATCACGGACGTCGGCCCGTGCGAGACGTGGCCGACGCCGTGTAAGAGATTCCCGTAGGTCCTAGTCGTGCGGCTTTTCCACCGCGACCAGCTCCGGTTCGGTCACCGGCGGGAAGTCCTTCCCTTGTTCGCGCACCGGCCGACGCTCCGGCCCGAAGTTGTCGAGCTTGACCGGCTTGCCGGTGTTCGCTGATTCGTAGAGCGCGTTGACGACGCGCACGTCCCAGCAGCCTTCCTCGGCGGACGGTTCCGGATCGCGCCCCTGCGTCACGCAATCGGAGAAGTAAGAGATCTCCGCCGCGAACTGATCGCGCCGGCGGCCCTTCTTCTTCCGAATGTTCTCACCGACCGTGAGCGTGTAGCCGAGCGCCTCGGCGTACTCGTATGCCGGCTCGGCGTGGATGTTCCCCTCGGTGCCGACAACGCGGAAATCCGACACGCCGTTGGCATTGAAGCTGGTAGTGAACGTCGCCAGGCGATCGCCGTCGAAGCGCATGATGCCCGACGTCATCTCGTCGATCTCTGGCATGTTCGAGCGCGCGCCGTCGATGGACGAGCCGATCACTTCGATTGGCTCGGCGCGGAACATCAACCGTGCCGTGTTGATGCAGTAAACGCCGAGATCGAAGAGCGTGCCGCCACCGAGTTCGCGCTGAGTACGGATACCGCCCGGACGCGCGTGCATCGAGAACGAAGAACTGAAGAAGCGTGGCTCGCCGATCTTGCCGCTCTTGACGATGTCCAACACCTCGAGAAAGAGCGGCTCGAAGTGCAGGCGGTAGGCGGTCATGATCTTGACGTTGTTGTCCTTGGCGGCGCGAATCATCCGATCGCACTCCTGCTGCGTCACCGCCAGCGGTTTCTCGCACAGGATGTGTTTGCCCGCCTGGGCCGCGCGCACGGCGTAATCGGCGTGCTCGGAATTTGGCGTGCAGATGTAGACCGCATCGACTTCCTGGAGGCAGCGCTCGTAATCGTCGTACGTCGCGCGCACCGGGATGCGGTACTTGTCGCCAACTTCATTCAGCTTCTCAGTGCTGCCGCTCACGATAGCGTGAAGGGACGAGTTACGCCTCGCGTGCGCAAACGACGGAAGCACCGCGGCCTGAGCGATGTAGCCAAGCCCGACCACTGCGTAACGAACCTTCGACTGAGCCATTGGTTTCAACCCCCACTAGTGTGGGTGCAAGCCACGTACCAGAGGTCACTTGCTGCGCTTGAGCTGGCGTGCGATACCTTTCAGATCGCTCACAAACTGGTCGCGCGCGAGCTTGCGAGCGGCAGAGTCGGGTGCGCGCAGGATCGATGACGGATGCACGGTGAGCGTCACCAGCGGCGCCAGCGTCGACTCGAAGAACTTGCCGCGATCGCGCGTGACTCTCGCGGCCGATCCGAGCAGCGTACCTGCTGCGGTGGCTCCGAGTGCCACTATGAGCTGCGGCTTCACTGCTGCGATCTCCTCGGTCAACCACATGCGGCAGGCGAGCACTTCCTCACGGTTTGGTCTCTCGTGGATGCGCCGCTTCCCGCGCGGCTCCCACTAGAAGTGTTTGACCGCGTTGGTCAGATAAACCTCTGCCGGATCGAGGCCGGCTTCGACGAGCGACGCGCGCAGCAGTTGCCCGGCTGGACCGACGAAAGGCTCTCCGGCAAGGTCTTCCTGATCGCCGGGTTGCTCGCCCACCAGCATCACGCGCGCGCCAGATGGACCCTCGCCGAACACGGTCTGGGTGCCGCGCTTCCAAAGGTCGCACCGTCGGCATCCTGCCGCCTGCTTGCGCAGCGCATTCAACTTGCGCGGCGAAGCGGCTTTGCCGCCAGCGGCGACGCTCTTCGTCTTCGCCATCGGAAGGGCCGGTGCAAGAAGTCAACCAAATCGCGAACTACAATCACCACGTGCATTCGCGAGCGGAGCTGGCGAACGGCTTCCGGGAACTGGGCGTTCTGCCTGGAGACACCATCATGCTGCACGCCTCGGTGCGCGCCGTCGGCCCGATCGCCGGCGGACCCGACCAGATTCATCTCGCGCTCAAGGATGCACTGACCAGCGACGGGACGTTGATGATGTACGCGAGCTGCCCGGAGGGCTACGACGACGTCGGCCGCGGCCATCTCACACCGGTTGAAGAGCGTGCGCTCATCGACAAGCAGCCGCCGTTCGATGCTTACTCCGCCAAGGCGGCGCGCGATAACGGCGCGTTGGTCGAATTCTTCCGCTCGTTCCCTGGGTCACGCGTCAACAATCACCCGGCCCGGTTTGTCGTCTGGGGCCGGCACGCCGAGCACCTGATCGCCGAGCAACCGTGGGACTTCGCTTTCGGGCGCGGGTCAGCGCTCGAACGTTTCGTCGAGCTCAACGGCAAAATCCTCCTGCTCGGCTGCGATCACGACAACGTCACTTTCCTGCATTACGCCGAGCACATCGCCGACATACCCGGCAAGCGCATCGCGCACTTCGAGGTGCCGTGGCTCGAAGATGGCGAGCGGGTGTGGAAAGAAATGCGCGAAGTCGATACCAGCGGCGCCGGCGCCCACCCCGGCTGGCCGGACCGGTTCTTCGCGCTGATCGTCAACGCCCACCTGTCGCGAACTCGCAACCGCGGCTCGCGTGTCGGGCATGCGCACAGCTTCCTCACCGACGCCAGGGGCCTGCTCGACGAGGCCCTGGCGCAGATGCAACGTGCGGCAAGGACCTGGCCCGGCGAGCATGGCAACCTTTCTTGACGTGCTACGTATGTAGCAATATGCTGCGTTTGTAGCATGTGGAGGAGGGACGATGATCGATGAGCTGCGGCAGGACGTGACGTTTGCGGTGCGGCAGTTGCGTCGCGCGCCGGCTTTTACGGCGGTGGCCGCCGCGACCCTCGCCCTCGGCATCGGCGCCAACAGCGCCATCTTCGCGCTGGTCGACGCCACCTTGCTGCGGCCGCTGCCGTACGCGGCGGCCGATCGCCTCGTCACCATCTGGGAGACCAGCGGCAATACGCCGCGTGGGTTTGCTTCTCCGCTCAACATCACGGACTGGGAGACGCGCGGACGGACGTTCGAAAAGATCGCCGGCTACGCGCCGTCGGTCGGCAGCATGGTCATGGCCGGCCGCGACGGCAACGCGCTGACCGTGCCACGCCAGTGGGTGTCGGGCGGCATCTTCGACGTGCTCGGCGTCAAGCCGCTCGTTGGCGGCACGTTCACTGCCGAAGACGAACAGAAGCGGGCCAATGTGGTGATGTTGAGCGAAGGGCTGTGGGAATCGCGCTTCAATCGTGACCCCGGCCTCGTCGGGCAAGAGATTCGGCTCGATGGCGCGTTGTTCCGCGTCGTCGGCGTCATGCCTCGCGACTTCGAGATTCTCGGCCGGACCAGCATGTGGGCAATGCGTTCGTTCGCCGGCGCGCCACCGCGGTTGCGAGGTGCGTACCAGTGGCAGGCGGTCGGCCGCCTCAAGCCGGGGATCGCCATCGAAGCGGCGCAGGCCGATCTTGGCGCCGTTGCGGCGGGCCTCGCCCGCGAATATCCCGAGTTCAACAAGGACCGCACGGTCACGCTCGAGCCGTTGCGCGACACCATGATTGGCAGCGATCTGAAAACGACCTCGATGCTGTTTCTGGGCGTGGTCGGGTTCGTGTTGCTGATCTGTTGCGGCAACGTCGCCAACCTGATGCTCGCGCGCGCCACGGCACGGACTCGGGAGTTGGCGGTGCGTGCGGCGCTCGGTGCCGGCCGAGCCCGCATCGTCCGGCAATTGCTCACCGAAAGCGTGGTGTTATCGCTGATCGGCGGCGCGCTCGGCATTGCCGTGGGCGCGCTGATTCTGCGGGTCGCGCCGCTGCTGATTCCTGAAGGCGTGTTGCCCGCCACCGTTACATTGTCATTCGACGTTCGCGTGGTGGCCTTCTGCGCGATTGCAGCCCTGCTCGTTGGCGTGGTGTTCGGGATCGCACCGGCGTGGCAGGCCATGAGCTTTTCCTCACCCGAGGTGATGGGCGCCGATACGCGAACCACGACGGGCAGTGGTGGGCGCCTGCGCAATCTCTTCGTGATCACCGAAGTGGCCACCGCGGTGTTGCTGCTGTTCGGCGCCGGCCTGTTGTTGCGCACCCTGGTCGCCGTGTCGTCGTACGACCGCGGTTATCGAGCCAGCAATGTGCTGGCGATGCTGGTCGACCCGCTGGGTCAGAGTTACCCGACGCCGGAAACGCTGCAGCAGTTTTTCGATCAAGTGGAAGCGGAAGTGCGGGCGGTGCCAGGCGTGGGTGATGTCGGGTGGTCGAGCGGGTTGCCGTTAGGCGAATCGGTGTTCGGCGAGTACCCGATGCATTTCGAAATCGTTGGCGACGCCCCGGTCGACGTCGCACGCAAGCCGACGTCGGCCTTTCAGATCGTCAGCCCGACCTACTTTTCCACGCTCGATCTGCCGATCGTTGCGGGTCGCGGGTTCGACAGCCGCGATCGACGCGGCGCCCCGCGTGTGGCCATCGTTAACGAAGCGTTCGCGCGCAGCCTGAGCGGTCGCGATCCCATCGGGCTGCAGGTATCCTACAAACCGGTAGACAATCCGAACGCCGAGGTCGCCGTCGCGCAGATCGTCGGGGTGGCGCGGCAGGTGAAGCAGCGTCCCGATGAAACGCAGGATTACATCCAGTTTTACGTGCCGCTGGCCCAGGATCTGATCGGCGACGTGATGCTGCTCGTGCGGCCGACCGCTGGCCGTGCCGACGCATTAACGCCCGCAGTGCGCTCCGCCATCTCGAAGATCGATCGCGATCAACTGGTGAGCGTGGCGCAGATCACGACGCTCGACGATGTGGAGTGGGCGGCCACCGGACGCCACCGCTTCCGCGCCGTGATGGTGGCCGCGTTCGCGGCGCTGGCCGTGATACTGGCGATGGTTGGCGTGTTCGGCATCCTCGCCTACTCCGTGCAGCAGCGCACCCGCGACATCGGCGTGCGCCGCGCGCTTGGTGCCACTACCCACGACGTGATGGGCCTCGTGGTCCGCAACGCCGCAGTGCTGATCGGCGTCGGCGCCGTCATCGGCCTGACGTTGGCAGGAGCCTTCGGCCGCGTGATTACGTCAATGCTGTTTGGCGTGCAGCCGCTCGATCTGCCGACGTTCGCGCTGGTGGTGGTGGTGCTGATAGTCACCGCTGCGCTCGCCATTGCCGGGCCGGCGTGGCGCGCGGCGCGCGTGGATCCCGCGGCGGCGCTGCGGAATAAATAATAGGAGGCGATGCCGCATCGCCTCCTCGGGCTGTTTGTCTGCGCAACCGTGGCGACGGTCACGGTCCTCGCGCAGGAGTGGACGCCCGCTGGGTCCCGTAAGGGTATCGAGCTGGCTTTCAAGGACGACACCGCCCTCGACGCGCGCGAGATGCGGGCGATAGCCGAATTGCCTTACGACTCAGCGCGCATCACTGCCATCGTCTGCGACTTCACGCAGACGCTCGATCCTGACGTCCGGGAAGCCACAATCATGTCCGGCGATCTGGCGGGTGCATACGTAATTTACCTGCGTTACGCGCCGCGCTACATGGTGGTCGCAGCACGCGACGTGGTGATCGGCGTGCAGCGCCAGGCGAACGGCTGTTCGTGGTCGGAGCGGACCGGTCTGATGGCCGAACGGTCGGGAACAGTTCGAATGCCGTTACTGCGGGGCTCATGGATCGTGGAACCCGTGCAGAAGGATCGGTCGCGGGTGGTTTACCAAATCGCGGTGAAACCTGGAGGCCGCATCCCGGGATGGCTGGTGCGCCGCGGTGCGACGTCGGCACTGCCCGATGTGATCGAGCGCGTTACACGCTGCCTATCGAAGATCTCGGCGCCAAACGAACGCTGCTGACGTTTCGCGTCAGGGCAATGACGATCAGGCACAGGATTAACAGAGCACTGTACTCAACGCCATTTCTGCCCGCGCCGACGACGAACCACCCGACGCGGCCGTGAATCAAGTAGATCCCCGTCAGCAATTGGAAGATGAACCACGCCGAAATCGGCAGGATGAACATTCCTGCGGCCAGAAGCGCGCCACCGATAATTTCCACGAGCGTAATCGTCCAGGCCAGCGCGAAACCGGCAGGGAAGCCCCAGGTGTTCAACACAACGCCGAAGTCGTCAACGATGCCTAGCCACGCCCGTGCCACGCCGTGAACAATCATCATTAGCGCCGTGCCGGCGCGTAAGAGCGCGAGTGCAACGTGAGGAGACGTCGTCATCGCATCACGATGCGTTCGGTGACCTGGCCGTTTTTCTCGACGGGCCTGACCGAGAACGCCGGGTCCGATCGCATCCGATCGGTGACGTTTGGGTCGCCTTCGAACACAATCTCGAAGATCTTGCTGGCGCGGCCGGGGGCCGACACCTCGAAGTGAATGTGCCCGGGAATGCGGCTGTTGGGGTAGGAACCAGGCCTGATCGTCTGAAACGACCACGCGCCTTTCGCATCCGAGCGCAGGTAAAGCTTCAACCGCGGGTTGCGGTTGTCGCTTGCCGGCTTCACGCCGTAGTAGCCCTCTCGATCGGTTTGATAGACGTACAGCGACGCACCCGCGACCGGCGTGCCGTTTGTATCGACGACCACTCCGGATACCGTGAGGGGCTCGCCGGGTTCGGCGGCGGGAACCAATCGCCCGCTCGAGGGGGCGTTTGGTGGCGATTCGTGGACGGATTGCGCAGCGAGCGCGACAGCGGCGATTGAGAGCGCGAGCAACAGCGCGTGCATGGCGGTTCGGCGCATAACGACCTCGCGCGCATGCTCGCATATAACGCGCGCCGGGGAGCAACTTTGGGATGAACAACGGGCGAGCTGCGAATCGCTCGAATTCTCATACGGTAAAGTGCAAGATCGCCCCGGATCGGCTCATGCGCCCGGCATAGAATCCTGCGCATGAATGTTACGCGTCGAGCTTTTCTGGGAGCAGCGGGCGCCACCGCGGTAGCGTCGATGTCGAGCGCGGCAGCGTCGATGTCAAGCGCGGCAGTGCAGGATCAACATGACCCCCTCAACGTGCGGAAGGATTTTCCAGCGCTCCGGGAGCTGACCTTCCTCAACACGGCCTATGCCGGCCTGATCCCGCAACCGGTTGCGGACGCGGCGCGGCAGTGGATCGACCGCCGGGCAACGCGCTCCTATACCGTCGGCGAGATGTTCGCGCGTGCCGATGAGGCGCGGGCGTTGCTGGCGCGCATGCTCGGCGCCGGGGAAGATGAGATCGCCTTCATCTCCTCGACCACCGAAGGCGAGAACATCGTCGTCAACTCGTTGGACTTCCAGGCCGGCGACAACATCGTCTACGACGACTTGGTCTATCCGAGCACGCCGGCGATCTATCAGAAGCTCGCCGCAACACGGGGCGTCGAGGTTCGTGTCGTCAAGAGCCGCAACGGCGCGGCGACGGTGGAAGACTTCGCGAAACTTGTCGATCGCCGCACCCGGCTGATTTCGGTTGCGTGGGTGAACAACAACAGCGGTTACCGCCACGACATGAAGGCGCTTGCGAATCTCGCGCACGGCCATGGTGCCTATCTATATAGCGACGCGGTGCAGTTCATCGGCACCGGACCGGTTGACGTCCATGCGGAAGGGGTCGACTTCTTTACCACTGGAACTTACAAGTGGCTGATGGCCGGCTTCGGCGTGGCCGCGTTTTACGTGCGGCGTGAGCTGATGGAAAAGGTCCAGCCACCGTATGTGGGATGGCGGTCGCGGCCGGATCAACAACGCAGTTCGAAGAAGTTCGAATACGCGACGTTGCCGTTCGGCGAGATTTACGAGCTGGCGGCGGCACTCGAGTATCTGCAGCGAATTGGATTGGACAAGATCGAAGCGCGGTCGCAGGTGCTCGTGCAACGATTTCGGAATGGGTTGGCGCAACGGAAGATTGCAATCGCCACGCCGGACAACAATCGTTCGCCGATTGTCAGCTTCTACATTCGTCGACCGTCGGCCGAAGCCACCAAGACGATGGACGCCGAACGCGTGCGCGTGAGCTTCCAGGATCTGGCGCCGTCGGAGACTACACCTAGCCAGACGCGCGTCCGCGTCGCTATAGCGTTCTTCAACAACGAGACAGACATCGACCGGATGCTGACCATGGCGGAGAAGCTGCGCGCCTGACCGTGTTAGTCCTGGCGCAGCGTGCGCATCGGATCGACCTTGGCGGCGCGCGCTGACGGGATCCATGCCGCCAGCACGCAGGCGGCGATGATTACCAGCAAGCTGGAGGCATAGGCGACCGGATCGGTAACGTGTACGATCTCTGAGATGTATGCGCCAACCGGCGAGGCGATCACCACGCCCGCCAGTACGGCGGCCAGCCCGGCGCCCCCGATCAGTCCATACACTACCGGCCGGGTCGTTTGCGTCAGCATCAGCTGCGTGACCTTCTGCGAGGTGGCGCCGAGCGCCATCCGCACGCCAATCTCTCTCGTGCGCTGCTCGACCAGATATGACAGCACGCTGAACAGCCCCGACACGGTCAACAACAACGCAAGACCGCCAAGGATCAGCGAGACCCAGAAGGCGATTTGCAGGAAGAAGGTTTCCAGGCGGGCGACGGTCTGCATGGTGATGATGGCGCCCATGTTCGGATCGACGAGCGTCAGCCGATCGAGCAGCCGCTCGCGGGCCAGATTCACCGGGCCTTGCACGCGGGCGACCACCGATGTGGTCGACACTTCGGCGCTGGTGGGCAGGAACACACCGGCCTCCTTGACGTCCGTGAAGCGGAACCCCGGAATGTCCTTGGCCACGCCAACTACGGTGACGGTTCGCGGCTGCATGAGCCCGAGATCGAGTTGCGCATCAGGATTGATCTTCAGGAAGCCGTTGCCTTCCTTGACGGTGACATCGGGCTCGAGCACGAAGGTTTCACCAACGCCGTTGCCATTGGGCCACAACGCGCGCGCGACCGACTCCGAGACGATGACCACCGGGTCCTGATCGCGCTCGGCATTCGTGAAGGTCCGGCCGCGGACGATCGGGATGCCAAGCACATCGAAGTACTGCGCCGACACCGCCTTGAATGTCACCGACATCTTGCCGCCGCCGTTATCCGCCATCGCGATGCGGAGCGGCGCCAGCAATGCCGGCCTGACGGCGGCGTAGGTGGTGATGGTCGAGTCGGTCGACAGCGCCTGGACCATCGCGGCGCGTTTCGGCTCGTTGTTGAGCTCGATCAACACGGTGTCGGACACGCGCAGCCCCGGATTGAATTGCGAAGACGCGATCGCGCTGCGGAGAAAGATGCCCGCGCAAATCAACAGCAGCGCCGATGCAAACACCTGCACGCCAATCAGGAGGTTGCGGGCGCGTCCGGGCTTGGCGTCCTTAACCAGCTCGCCGCGCAGCGTGCGCACCGGATCGATACGCGTGGCGTGGAGCGCCGGGATCAACGCAAAAAGTCCGGTAGCGAATATCGCGCTGAGCGTGAGAAACACCGCGACGCGCCAGTCGGCGGCGGGAACCGCCATATTAATGTCGCCAAGATCGACGGGCATGGACCGAAGCGCCCAATACACCGCCGCTTCGAGAGCGAGACGCGAGATCAGGTACCCGCCGCCGGCGGCGAGCAGCGCGAGCAAGACACTCTC
>DASVFC010000106.1:0-4012 GCA_036380235.1 Vicinamibacterales bacterium | reverse complement strand
CGGTGGCGCCAGTGACGAAGTACTTCGCCATCCCCGGCCACCGATTAAACACCGATTGGTCGCCGATTGAAAGCGACCCGTGATCAGCGCGCCATTGCCGCGCGTCGTCACACGTGTGAACGAGTCGGGCGGAAACGCATGATGTCCCTTAGAGTCGTCGCAAGGCCGACGTCTGGATGCGATGCGTTGCTGCCAGTCTCGTGAGCGCTACGTCCACGTCACGACGGTGATGCAAGCCCACACACAGCCAGCGCGAATCGCAAGTCGAAAAATCGGCAACACGATCGACGTGAAGTCCGCACGATTGCACCAGCGCCGCCAGTGCGCCGGCAGCCGGCAAGACCCCCGGCACGGTCACGCGGACAAACCATGGTGTAAGTGGAGCACTCACGAACACCGGCAGGGTATTGCTTGGAGAACGGCGAAGCGCGCAGCTATGGGTTGCTGCCTGCACCGCGTCGTCGAGCAGCGTTGCAGCGGTGACGTCTGGGCCGGCGCCAGGACCACTGAAAAACAGGTTCGAAACGTGCGTCCCATCAAGCTGGATTCCGTTCAAGGCGCCACCGAGCGATGCGAGTGGTTCGGTTGACTGAAGACAGACGGGCCCAACGAATGCGCGCACGCCCGTGTGATCGCGCTCGGCTGCAGCGATCGCTTTGACGGTCGCGCCGATGGATCGCGCGGCCGCGAGGTCGTCCGCAGTAATCCGACGAATCCCTCGCACTTCGAGCGTTTGGCGAGCCAGGCGCCCCCAGCCGAACAACGACGTGAGCAGAAGCAGCTTGTCTGCGGCATCGATGCCATCGACGTCGCGGCTGGGATCCGGCTCGGCGAAACCGAGTCGCTGCGCTCGAACGAGTGCTTCGTCGAACGGCACACGAGATTCGGCAAGTGACGTCAGCACATAGTTTGAGGTGCCGTTGACGATGGCGCGGACCCGATGCACGGATGCGACCAGGGGCCGCGACGCAAGCGTGCCAATGAAAGGAACCGCAGCGAGTGCCGTGGCCTCGAAACGGAACGCGGTTCCACGTGCCGCGGCAATGGCTTCAAGACCGGCACCGTGCTCCGCGAGCAGCATCTTGTTCGCCGTCACCACGGCAGTGCCTCGGCCGAGCAAGCGAGACACCAGCGCGCGCGCGGGTTCAGCGGCATCCAGCGCGTCGATGACCACGTCATAGTTGCCGCGAAGAAATGCCGCCGCGTTCGCGGTGAGGCGCGTTCGAGGCGCGTTGCGGGGCTTACCCACGTCGCGCACCAGCGCATGTTCGACGCGAAAGCGCAAACCGGCATGTGCGACAGCGCTGCGATCCGCGGCAAGGCGTGCCACCGCCTGACCCACCTGGCCGAATCCGAGGAGGCCAATGCGGACAGTGCGAACGGAGGATTGCGGAGAAGTTTCGAGAGCGGTGGCGACTGACATGCTGCCTCATCTCTCCCCAGGATCCTGGGGCGGGAATTAGCACCTTGGCTCTGCAGCCAGGTTGCTGTGGCATCGTCGGGCCCGTCCCTCCGCCACTCTGGATAACCCACTTCGCGGCACCATTGCCGCGAAGCTGAATCAATGTATGTGAATACGATGATTTAAGTCAAGCAAGCGACGCACGCGCAGAAGTTCTCCGAGTGACCACGCCTGAAATGGGCACCCGCCCGGGGTGTGCGGCGCTTCCGCGTCAGCGACCTCGGAGAGATGGCCGATTCCGAAACGCGGGCGATGCTCGTCGAGCCCCGGCATGAACTGTCGATGCGCATCCGTTACGGCGGCCGCGGACATTCCACGCACGCGCAGCCAGGCTTCGATGAATGGGCCAAGCAGCCACGGCCACACGGTGCCCTGATGGTATGCGGCATCGCGCTGTTCAGGCCCGCCCTCGTATCGTGGCGCATACGCGTTATGCGACGGATCGAGCGATCGCAGCCCGATCGGCGTGAGCAGCCGGCGTTCGATTTCGTCGACCACCAGGGCTGCGCGATCCAGCGGCAACAGCATCAGTGGCATGCCACCAACCGCAAATACCTGGTTCGGCCTGACACTCGCATCGACGCGGCCTGCCACGTGATCGGCGTCGACCACGTCGTAGAGCGCCTGCCGGTGCGGGTCCCAGAATCGATCGTTGAAGGCGGCCAGCGCCCGATCGCGATGCGGCTGCCATCGCCGCGATATGCGGCTACCAACGTCGAGGGCATTGATCCACAACGCCTGGACTTCGACGGGCTTGCCAATCCGCGGCGTGATCACGCGATCGCCAACACGCGCATCCATCCAGGTCAACTGGATGCCGTCGACACCGGCCGCCAGTAGACCATCATGATCGCACCGGATGCCGTATCGCGTCCCGCGCCCATAGCCTTCGAGGATTGTGACGATGGCGTTGTCCAGCCGGGTGCGATCGTTCTCGAACAAGATCGTCGGCGCATCGGGATGTGCGAGCAACTCTCCGGCCACGATGACAAACCACAGCGACGCGTCGACGGCGTTGTATTCGGGATCGGCGCCGGCATCGGGAAAGCGGTTGGGCAACATGCCGCCGGACACCGCGCTGCTCCACTCGAGCAGAATGTCGCGCGCGTCGGCGAGCCGGCCCGTCGCGAAGCACAGCCCGCGCATCGCGATGAACGTGTCACGCCCCCAATCGGTGAACCAGGGATAACCAGCGATTACGGTGCGGCCGGCGCCGCGTGCGACCAGGTATTGGTCGGCGGCTTGCTCGAGCGGTCCGCCGAGTTGCTGTCGGCGCCGCCGCTCCGCCGACGCGCAGGCGTCCAGGCTGCTCGCCGGATCGTCGGAATCGACGTCGGCGAGCGCCGCAGCGTCGCCGATCGCCATGACCGCCGGCGCCGGCGCCAGATCGAACTCGACTGATCCGATCGCAATCAGATCCTCGGTCGCATCGAGGCCGCGGGCGCGTTCCGCCTCGTAGAGAAACTGTCGATACCATTCGGACTCAATCCGCCACTCGCCGTTCGTTACGCACGTTACCGGCGGCGCATCCGGATACAGCCGCCAGGACGCGCGTCTGCCATCAATGGTCAGCTGCGTGTCGACTGCGCCGTTCTCCCGCTGAAGCGAATGATAGTCACGCGCGGCCAGCAACGGACGGACTCGCAAACGGATGCGGCCGCCGCCGCGGGTCCTGGTCCAGCGCAGCAGCGTCCGTGACCGCCCGGCAGTGCAGAAGATTTCGGCGCGGACAGCGGTGCCATCGGCAAGCACGAACGTCCACGCCGGCCACGGGTCGAGCGCGAATGATTCGATTGCCGCGAGCGCAGGGTGCGTCACGCCCGGCGCATACCACTGCGACGCCAGCGCCTCTGCGCCGTTGCCGCAATCCACCTCGACATCCATTCCAGCGACGCAGACCACGCGGCCGGCCGGCGGCTGCGTCGCGGTAACCCGCACGCCGTGATAGCGGCGCGTACGGAGGGTGCCGACGGTGCCGGAGGCATACCCTCCCAGACCGTCGGCTTCGAGCCATTCCGCTGCCATGTCGATTGCAGGCACGCGGCGTTGGATGCCGCTGTCGCGATCGCGTGTCACCGGCCATGACGAAACCCGCCGGCGTGTCGCTTCATCCAAGCCGCCGTTTTCAACTCATGGAGGGTGCAGACATGCATGCAGCGATGCCGGGTGATCTCAATGACGGGCTCGTTTATCGCATTCGCGGCGAGTTTCTGGAAATGCCCGGACTGCGGCTGACGCTCGAACAGGCGGCGCGGCTGTGGCATATCGATGCCGCGGTGTGCGCGACCGTGCTGATGCGACTGGTCGCCGAACATTTCCTGACGCGCACCCGACACGGTGCGTTCGTGCGGCTGGATCAGGCATGACGCCATCCCCTGCCGGCTGGCGTGCTTACGCCACCGAAGGCGCGCTGCTGGCCGTGTTCATGGTGTCAGCGTGCGCCTTCACGATCCTCGTCGAACACCCGCGCGGGCTGCTGTCGACGCTGGTCTTACACCCAGTCGGGCGGAGGTTCGTGGTCGGTGTGGCGATGGCGATCACCGCCGCGGT
>DASVFC010000105.1:0-3043 GCA_036380235.1 Vicinamibacterales bacterium | reverse complement strand
CGCCATGCGAGCGCGCAGGACGAGCAGCAGCGGATACATCAGGTAAAGGTATTCTTCGCGCGCGAGCGTCCACAGCGACGGGTTGCCGGCACCCTGATCGAACAGCGGATACAGTCCATGCAGCATCAACGCGTGGAAAATAAAGTCGGCGCCAATCCAGGCGAGACGCGGTTCCGGATAGCGATCGAGCATCGGTTCGCCGACACCCGCGGCCCACATCGCCACCAGCAATCCGATCGATCCCACCAGGACGACGAAATACGTCGGGTAGAGGCGCCACAATCGGCGTCGCCAGAAGTCGACGAACTTGAACGTGCCGCCGTGCCGCACCTGGCCGAGATGAATGCAAAACCCCGACACGACGAAGAAGAGCGGAATGCCGCTGACGGCGATCCACATCACGTGCAGGCAGATCTGCTCGAAGATCGGGCCGGCGAAACCATACGGCGCCGCGGTGAGCGCATGGCCGAACGCCACCGCGAGGGCTGCGATCCCGCGAAGAAAATCGATCGACCGGAGTCGTACGGCGGGAGCAGGTACTGCGTTCACGTGCGGTTAGCGGACCGGGTCGGCGCACATGTCGCAGACACGGCCAACCGAGTCGAATCCCACGAGCTCCGCCTGGGGCGTGAGGTAGCCGCCCCTGGCCGGCTCGCTGCGCAGCAGGTCGGTGCTCAAGTACTTCTTGTTGCTGTCGGCGATCACGGTGACCACCACGGCGCCGCCACCGAGTTGCTGCTGCACGCGCAGCGCGCCGATGACGTTGGCGCCCGACGATATACCGACGGCCAGGCCGTGCTGCGCGAGTAACTGCGCCATCAGGATCGCGTCGCCGTCGTTCGCCTGGACGACGGCATCGAGTTCGTCGAGTCGAACGATCGCGGGAATGAACTCGTCCGAGATCCCCTGGATGCGGTGATTACCCACTTTGTAGCCCGTCGAGAGCGTTGGCGATTCGGCCGGTTCGAGCGGGTGAACCCGTATCGATGGCCGTTTCGACTTCAGAAAGCGGCCGACCCCCATCACCGTGCCCCCGGTGCCGACGCCGGCGACGAAGGCATCCGGCATCAGGCCGGAAGTGGCCAGCTGCTTCCAGATCTCGGGGCCCGTGCCTTCGGCGTGCGCTTCGATGTTGGCGTCGTTGGAAAACTGGCGCGGCAGGAACGTGCGCGGGTTGGCGTCTTTCATCGCCTCGGCGCGCGCAATCGAGCCGAGGAAACCGCCGTCGGCCTTGCTCACCAGCATCACCGAGGCGCCGAAGCTCGAGATCAATGCGATGCGCTCGGCGCTCATCCAGTCGGGCATGAACACCGTAACGGGGTGTCCGAGGGCGCGGCCGATTGCGCAGAAGGAGATGCCGGTATTGCCGCTGGTCGCCTCGGCGATCGGGTCGCCGGGCCCGATCTCGCCCGTCTCGTAGGCGCGGCGCAGGATGTGCAGCGCCATGCGGTCCTTGATGCTGCCGGTGAAGTTGAGCGGCTCGTACTTCGCGTAGATGGTGCGCGGCGTGCCATCGACGCGGAAGGTGAGCGCCAGCAGCGGCGTGTTGCCGATGAGCCGTTGCAACGACCGCAGCCGCCCGGCTCGCGCATCGTCGATCATGGGGATGATCATGTCTACACCCCCATGATAGTGCGCGTCATGGCATCAAGCGCGCCCACTGTGCGGTGTCGGTGTATTGCTGGAAGCTGACGGCCTTGCCGTCGCGGAAATGGTAGACGTGACAGAACGGCGAGTCGAGGCGCGCGCCGCCGGCCTTCATGGTGCCGCCGTAGCGTCCGAGCACCACGACATGATCGCCGCCGTCGATGAACGTGGCCGGCACGGCGGTGAAGTTATCAATCGACGCCATCAGCGGACCGAACACGCCCTCGCCGATCTTTTGCGGACCGACGTAAGGGTTGCCTTTCGCCAGGGGATTGCCTTCGGCCTCGTTCCACTCGATAGCGGGATGCATTGCGGCGAACAGGACGGAAGGGTCGTTACGGCCGAACGCTGCGTACGCAGCCTTGATGTTTTCAACGGGGGTCATGAGTTTCTCCAGCGCCGCGAATGGCGGGCTGCCGATGGTAGCACCGATAGCAAGCGATGGAGAGAAATAGCGAAGGCGACTCAGGCGAGCGAGTGGCCCACCTTCGCGCGAAGCCGCTACGGTGCGCAACCTCCGCGAATATACAGAGCGGAGGTTGGTGCCGGAGGAGGGGGTCGAACCCACACTCTCGCAAGGAGAACGGGATTTTGAGTCCCGCGCGTCTGCCAGTTCCGCCACTCCGGCCGGAAACGTTGATTATACCTTCACCGGCGGTGCTGATTCCTGAGCCTGAATCCTTGCTCCCGGCTCCCGGCTCCCGGCTCCCGGATCCCTGATCCCTGATCCCTGATCCCTACGTCCGACTGCCGCTCCACGTGCCGCTGCAGCCGCCGCCGGAGAACGTCCCGGTGAACGAGCGCCGATCGCTCGCCAGGGTGGCGACGAACGTATAGACCGCGTCCACCTGCACCGCGAACTGGATGTTGTTGCCGTCGATGATGAGCGGCAGCGTCTGGTTGAACACGCCCACCGTCGGCGCGTTGATCACCAGTTCCGCCTGGCCAATCGGGTTGCGGCGTACCGTGCCAGTCCACGCGGCGCTGGCCGGCAAGGCCGCGGGGCAGCCTGCGCCCTTCGTGATCGTCCCTGCCCAGTTGCCGAACAACGGATCGCTGGCCGCTTGCGTGACCGTCACCGACTGTCCGGCAATAGTGACCGTTGCTGTGCGCGTATCGCCTGTGTTCGCGGCGATGGTGAGGCCGACTGTTCCCGTCCCGTTTCCCGACGCTCCTGAATTCACGACTACGAAGGGAGCGTTCGATGTTGCGGTCCACGTGCAGCCGCTGTTCGCCGTCACGCCCACCGTCGCCGTCGCCCCCGTCGCCACCACACTCAACGTCGTCGTCGAAAGTGTGAAGGTGCACGACGGCGATGGCTGAGTGGGTGATCGTGACTCCGAGTTGGAGCACGACACCAGTACGACGAGCAGAGCCATCCACGCGAAGGAACGCA
>DASVFC010000104.1:0-5310 GCA_036380235.1 Vicinamibacterales bacterium | reverse complement strand
CGACCGCAAACAGACGATTGGGCATGAAAGCTCCTGGGTGTACCTCATTGCAGCGTGACACACCCAAGCTGCGCCGCCTGTTCCGCTTTGCACACCGGCCCGTGCCGGCCGCAACGGCGGCTGCCAGCGTTTCTTCGGCTTCGTCGCGGGTTACAGGTTCTCTTGAATGAATGTCGCGCTCAGATGGACGTCGAGCTGGACCAGCGGTGCCTCGATGCATCTGAATCCATGCACTTCACCCGCCTTGATCACGAGCACGTCGCCGGCGCCGGCCTCGAATGTCTTACCGTCCACGGTCCATACACCCCGGCCTTGCTGGATGAACTGGATCTCGTCGTATGGATGGCGATGCGGACCCGGGCCACTGCCGACCTGGCCGTGAAACAGGAATGCTGACATCGCAACGTTACCCTGATCAGCGCCGACGAAATTGCGCGAACTGCCGCGCAGCGGAAGGTCTTCCACTCGAACGTGATGCATCGCATCAGCCTCCACCGCTAGCTTATATGTCGCACCCGGAGGCATGTCACATTCCGTCCCGCCACCTCGTCCTGGTTGTATACAGGAGGACCTCATGTTCAAGTGGCTGTTGCACCGCGTCATTCGCAATTTCGAACGCCAATGGGACTACGACGCGAGCTATATCCACGAGATGATCGTTGCCGACCCCCGCGCGGTGTGGATGTTCCAGCGCGCGGCCGGGCTTGGCAAATATCGTCGCGACGTGCCGCTTGCGGCACTCGCCGCCGCGGCGATTACCGCGGTTCGCCATGAAGATTGCGGCCCGTGCACGCAGTTGGGGGTGGCGATGATGGAACGGGCTGGCGTCGAGCCGAAAGTGCTGCGCGCCATCCTCACCGCAGATCCTGCGAAGATGCCGGGCGAAGTCGCGCTGGCATGGCGCTTCACGCGCGCCACGCTCGATCACGATCCGCTCGCGGACGAGTATCGTGCCGAGATCGTGAGGCTCTGGGGACCGCGAGCGGTAATCAGCCTCGCATTCGCAATGGTGACGTCCCGCATGTACCCAACCGTAAAATACGCCATGGGTCATGGCCAGTCGTGCACGCGGATCGTCGTTGATGGCTCGCCAGTCGCGTTCGATAAGCCCGCCGTGTCGGCGCAGCGGATATGACAGCTGATCCCTCCACGACCTTCGAGCCGCACCGTGCCCGCCTGCTCGGGCTGGCCTATCGCATGCTCGGCTCGATGACCGAGGCCGAGGACGCCGTGCAGGAGGCATATCTCAGATGGCACGCCGCCGACCGCTCGCGCATCGATGTACCGCGTGCGTTTCTCATGACCACCACAACGAGGATCTGTCTCGACGTGTTGAAGTCGGCGCGTGCCCGGCGAGAGGAGTATGTCGGGCCGTGGCTTCCTGATCCGGTAATCGACACCTCGTCGCTCGCACCTGATGCGCAAACCGAGCTGGCGGAAGATTTGTCGATCGCTTTGCTGCTGGCGCTCGAAAGCCTGTCGCCGCTCGAGCGCGCTGCATTCCTCCTCCACGACGTCTTCGATTATTCGTTCGCGCAGATTGCCGATGCGCTCGGCAGAAACGAGGCGGCCTGCCGTCAACTCGCGACCCGCGCCCGCACGCACGTGCGTGCACGCCGCCCATCAGCCATGAAGCCGCGGCCCGCGAGCACGATCGATCCCAGGCATCGTGAGTTGCTGTCGGCATTCATCCACGCCACGCGCTCCGGCGATCTGGCGACGCTGACGCGCCTGCTCGCGAGCGACGCGAAAGTCGTCACCGACGGCGGTGGGAAGGTGGCCGCCGCGCTCAACGTCATCGAGGGCAGGGAGCGAAGTGCGGCGTTCCTCATCGGCGCCACGCGCAAAGGCTGGCGCGACGAATTTTTGCTCCGCTTCGACGCCATCAACGGCCTGCCCGGCATCGTCATCGATGGTCCCACCGGCGTGGTGCAGACCAATGGCTTCGAGATCGAAGATGGTGTCGTGCGGGCGATCTATATAGTCAGAAACCCGGACAAACTACGACACCTCACCGCCTGACTATTTCTGCCGATAGTAAGGAGGGACTTCGTGGCAGAAGTTCCGTGAAAATCCGGGCATCAGGCTCGACAATGGCAGTGCCGTCTCCCCCCGGAGGCGTTATGCGCAATCACAATCCGTCGCTCGCCGTCGTGTTCGTGCTCTGCATCAGCGCGGTTCCGGCCCTTGCCCAGGAGGCGAAGGTCGCGGGCCGAATCAAAGTGTCATCCGGTGCCGCGTTCGTCGTGCGTAACGGCACGCCCGCGCCCGCGCAGGTTGGACAAACCGTGCTCGAAACCGACGGCCTCCGAACCGGCGGCGACGGCAAAGTCGGCGTCACGCTCAACGACGACACGCGTTTGTCGCTGGGCCCCAACAGCGAGCTCAAACTCGAACGCTTTACCTACGCGCCGGCCGACAGCCGCTTCGACCTCGTGCTGAAGTTCGTCAAGGGCGCCGCGACCTACGTTTCTGGCCGCATCGCCAAACTCGCGCCGGATGCCGTTCGACTTGAAACGCCGGCGTCGATCATCGGCGTGCGAGGTACTACGCTGGCGATCCAAGTACAACCCGAATGATCATTGCGCCGAGGGCCGCCGTTTCGCTGTTCGTCATCGCCCTGTCGGTCACGACGGCGTGCGGCCCCAAGCGCATTTCCACCCAGGTTCGTTCGCCGCAATCACTGACGGTCCTGCTGGCTGACTCCGACACCAACACCGCCGGCGACGCGCGCGTCTCGAACGCGTTCGGCGGCGTCGATCTCACCGAGGCCGGCGATGCCGCGCTCGCAACCCCGGATCGCGCTCCGGTGCTGACCAAGGTTAATGCCGCAGACGTCGAGCGGTTCTTCGGCGACGCCTTGTCCGCATTACCGCCGCCGCCGCGCCGCTTCACCGTCTTCTTCCGATTCGAATCGGATGCGCTCACCGATGAATCACAGGCGCTGATCCCGCAAATCCTCAAGGCCGTCAACGAACACATCGTCAAGGACGTCGTCGTGATCGGCCACACCGACACGATGGGAACGCAGCCGGCCAACTTCGCGCTCGGCTTGAAACGGGCAATGACGGTCAGGAACATCCTCGTCGATGCGGGACTCGACCGTGCAAGCATCGACGCCACATCGGACGGCGAGCTCGACCTGCTCGTCAAGACGCCCGACGACACCCCGGAACCCCGCAACCGGCGCGTCGTCATCACCGTCAGGTAATCCACGCGTTGGCGAGTTTCTCGACCGCCAGGCCGACGCGTCGGCGACTCGTTCTCCTCTCGGGCATCGCCGCCGTCACGGTTTCGGCGACCCTCGCCATCGTGCCGCCGCCATCGTGGGGACGCCTCGACGACGCAGCGTACGACCTGCTGATGCGATCGATTGCCGCGCGTCCGACGAGCGGCCGCGTGGTGATCGTCGACGCGGATGAGCGCAGCCTGTCGACCATCGGCCAGTGGCCCTGGTCGCGCGACGTCATCGGCAAACTCATCGCGAAAATGCGGGACATGGGCGCGGCGACGATCGCGCTCGACATGGTATTCGCCGAGCCCGATCGCTATGGTTCGGACGACGCGCTGGCGGGTGCGCTTCGCGATGGCCGGGTCGTCCTCGGCGTCGCGATGCGATTCGACGATGTGGGTGGCGAGCGAAGCGCGTGTGTGCTGCATCCGGTCAGCCCGGCGGCCGTGCACGCCGAGGATGAAACCCCGGACACGCAGTATTTCCACGCCACCGCCGTCGTCTGCAACCTCGCCGCGCTCGCCGACGCCGCAGGCGCGTCAGGCTTCATGAACGCAGCGCCCGATGCCGACGGCATTCTCCGGCGCGTGCCGCTGCTGATCGAGTTCGATGGCCGCATCTACCCGTCGCTCGCGCTCGCCGCCACGATGGCAGCAACCGGATCGCGTGACCTCACCGTCAGGACCGTGAACGTCAACACTGGTTCATTGAACGTCGGCGATCGCGTCGTGCCGATCGATGGCCGCGCGAACGGCCTGGTGCGATACCGCGGCGGGAAGCAGACCTTCCCATACCTTTCGGCAGCCGACGTGATCGGCGGCCGCGTTGCGCCCGGCATCTTGAAGGACAAGATCGTCTTCGTGGGCACGACCGCGCTCGGCAACCGCGAGGTGGTGGCAACGCCGCTCGATACGTTGTTTGTCGGCGTCGAGGTGCAGGCCACGGTTGCAGACAACCTGCTGCAGCAGGATTTCCTTCGCACGTCGCCGCTCGGCACGCTTCTCGACGGGGTCGTGGTACTTGTCGCGGGCATTGCCGTCGTTTGGGTGGTGGCGCGAACCGGTACGGCTACCGGCGTGTTCGGAACCATCGCCAGCATCGCGGTGGTGTGGTATGTCGCCGGCTGGGTGCTGTCAACGCGCGGGTTGTTCGTGTCGCCGGTGATGCCGACGGTGTCGGCACTGGCCACGCTCGCGGCGATGACCTTCGCGAAGTTCACCGTCGAGCGTGGACGCGCGGATACCGCGGGCCGCGAACGCACGACCGCGCAGCGGCTGATGGTGCAGACGCTGTTGTCGCTGACCGAGACACGCGACGCCGAGACCGGCCGCCACTCGCGCCGCACGCAGCAATACGTCAAGGCGCTCGCCGAGCAACTGGCCGCCAGCCCCCGATTCCGCGATGACCTCACGCCAGAACGGATCGAGTTGATGTCGAGCCTCGCGCCGTTGCACGACATCGGCAAGGTCGGCGTGCCGGATCACATCCTCAACAAGCCGGGCGCTTTGACGCCCGACGAGTTGGTGGAGATGCAAAAGCATCCGCAATACGGTTACGAAGTGATCCTGAAGGCCGAAGGCCGCGTCGGGGTCCGGGACGATGCGATTCTGGCGGTCGCCAAAGACATCGTCTACACCCACCACGAGAAGTGGGATGGCACTGGTTACCCGCGGCAGCTGCGCGGAACGCAAATCCCGGTCGAGGGGAGGGTGATGGCGGTGGTGGACGTGTACGACGCGATCACGACACGCAGCTTATATCGTTCGCCGCTGTCGCATGAAGCGGCGGTCGAGTTCATCGTCGAGCGGACGGCGGCCCACTTCGATCCGGCGGTGGTGGAGGCCTTCGTCGAAGTGGCGCCGCGTTTTCCGATCATCAAGGCGGAAAACGATATCTGAGCGGCTCAGTCCTTCGTTCCGCCCAGCGCGCCGCGGAGTTTCTCGGCGAGCGCGCTGACGGAAGGCCCTGCCGCCGCGTCCGCGCGCGCCGCGTACTCGCGCACCTCGGCCTGTTCCTGTTGTTCGGCCACTGCTGTCTTGCTCAACCGAATGCGACGGCTCGTTGCATCGACCTCGAGC
>DASVFC010000103.1:0-3286 GCA_036380235.1 Vicinamibacterales bacterium | reverse complement strand
TGGCGGCGCCGCCGGAGAAATCGCCGCGGCGTTGCGCCTCCGACAAGACGAGGATGTTCTGGGTGATGCCGCTGTCGTTGCGATAGCCTTCGTAGAAACCAAAGCCAAACAGCCGATTGCGCACCACCGGTCCGCCGACCGCAACGCCGAACTGGTTCTGCTTTAACTCAGGCTTCGGCTGGTTCTGCGGCGCGAAGTAGTTGCGCGCCTGCAAGGCGTCGTCGCGATTGAATTCCCACGCGGCGCCGCTGACGCGGTTGCTGCCCGACTTGGTCACGACGTTGACCACCGAGCCGGCATTGCGGCCGTATTCCGCCTGGAACGCATGCGTGAGGATCTTGAATTCTTCGATCGCGTCGGGAGGCGGGCGCAGCACGAAACCGGTGTTAAAGGTGTCGTTGTTGGTTGCGCCGTCCATCAAAAAATTATTGGACTGGTTGCGCATGCCGTTGACGTTGAAGCCGCCGGTGGCATTTCCGAAGCCGCCGGGAGTGGCATCACCGGTCTGGCCGCCGAGGCCGCCCGGAGGCGCGACCACGCCGGGGATTAAGGTTCCAAGCTGTGTGAAATTCCGGCCGTTGAGGGGCAGCTCCACGATCTTCTGCTCGTCGATAACGATGCCGTGGGTGGCGTTGCTTGTTTCCACCAGCGTGGCTTCGGCACTGACGGTGATCGTTTCGCTGATCTGGCCGACCTCGAGTTGAAAGGCGACACGGGCGGTTTCCGACACCGTCACACGCACGCCGTCGCGCTGCGAGACGCGGAAGCCTTGCAGCGTCGCCTTGACGGTGTAATCACCAGGCGGCAGCAGCGGGATGGTGTAAAGGCCGTCGGTGCCGGTCACTGACGTTCGTACCGCGCCGGTCGCGGTATTCGTGGCCTCGACGGTGACCCCCGGCAACAGTGCGCCCGATGAATCGGTGACCGCGCCGTTAATCTGACCCGTCGCTTGCGCGTACGCGGACGACGGCATCAACAGGTTCGCCACGATTATTGCGGCAATCAAGATTCGTGCGCATGTCATCGAACGACTCCTTTATCAGGCCATCAGGCCATCAGGCCATCAGGCCAACGGGCCAACGGGCCAACAGGCCGACAGGTTACATGCCCGGAGGCGTAAACCGTCCGTCGGCCGCGAGCCAGCCGCCATCCGCGTACACAATCGTGCCGGTCACGTAGCTTGCAGCATCAGACAAGAGAAAGATCGTCGGGCCGGACATCTCCGATGCTTGCGCCCATCGATTCATCGGGTTCTTCATCGCGTAGGCGTTATACCACTCGGGATTCTGTTTGATCGGCGCAGTCAACGGTGTTTCGATGACGCCGGGTCCAACGGCGTTGACGCGAACACCTTTCGTGCCCCATTCGGTGGCGGCGGTCTTGACCAGCTGCAGGATTCCCGCCTTCGTCATCGAATACACCGATTGTCCCGGCTCGGTCACGATCGAGCGAATCGACGAGAACAGCACGATGCTGCCGAACCCTTGCGGCACCATCACCTCGCCGGCCGACCGCAGCACGTTGAAACTGCCGCGCAGGTTCACCTGCACCACGCGATCGAACTCGTCGCCGCTGTATTTCAAGATCGGCTTGCGGACGTTGATCGCCGGCGTGCACACCACGCCATCGAGCCGGTTGTTGGTCGCAAAGGCATCAGTGATGGCTTCCTGCACGGCGGCTTCATTGGTGATGTCGACCACGCCGCACTCGGCCTTGCCGCCTTCAGCGGCGATCAATTGTGCGGTGGCGTCCGCCTGGTCGGCGTTGATGTCGAGACACCACACCAGCGCGCCTTGCTGTGCGGCGCCGATCGCGCACGCCTGGCCGATTCCAGATCCGGCGCCGATCACGGCAACCGTCTTGCCCTCGAGACTGAACTGATTCTTGATCATCGCTCCGACTTCCGACTGTTGGCCTACTGCTTCTTCAAATCCCTCGCGGCAGGAAGATTTGGCAGGCCCGTTGCTTCCGTAGCCGCGCGCACAATTGCGCGGGCCATCACGTCGGCCGCCAGCGCGCCGATTTGCGACACATCCGCGTCGCCGCTCCATTGACCGGTCGCGAGCGCGAACACCGTGTCGCCGTCCCCGGAGGTGTGCGCCGGATAAATCGCCCGCGCAAATCCATCGTCGGCCATCAGCGCCATGCGTTGCGCCTGCGCCTTCGTCAGCCGCGCGTTGGTGGCGACCAGTCCGATTGTCGTGTTCTCGCCGGCGCGCGGTCTGGGCCCGGTTTGCCCGGTGCGCAGCAGCGTGCGCGCGTCGGCGAACGTGCCGTCGGGATTGCGGACGCCGGCGACGATCCGGCCGGTGTCCGGATCGATGATGTCACCGACCGCATTCACCGCAACGATCGCGCCCACGCTCAGGCCATTCGGCAGCGTGATGCTGTAGCTGCCGAGGCCCGCCTTCATCGAGCGGCCCGGCCCGCCGCTCTTGCCGACGGTTGCACCAGCGCCAGCGCCGATGGTGCCTTCGGTTACCGGGGCAGCCGACGCCGCCGCTGCCGCGCGATAGCCGCAATCCGCGGTCGGACGGATTTTCGGGTTGCCGCCGACGGGCAGGTCGAACAGGATTGCCGCCGGCACGATCGGCACTTTAGCGACGCGCACGTCCCAGCCGATGTTGTGCTCTTCGAGCCACTTCACCGTTCCAGACGCGGCATCGAGGCCGAACGCGCTGCCGCCCGAGAGCACAACGGCATTGACCTTGTCGACCATGTTCGAGGGATCGAGCAAATCGGTTTCACGAGTGCCAGGCGCGCCGCCGCGCTGCGACACGCCGCCCACCGCGCCGTCGCCATCGGCCATGATCACCGTGCAGCCGGTCGGCCGCTCGCTGAGCGTGTGATGACCAACCTTGATGCCAGGCACGGCGGTAATAGTGGTGTTCGCAGCCGATTGCGCCTGCCCATGAACGAGTCCCGAGAAGGCGGCAAGAAGCACGACGGAAGCGAGGACTTTCATGGGGCCACTCCGGCCGCGATCATATCGCGACCTGCCCGCCAATGGGACGGGGGCCGGGCCAAGCATCACTTCCCGACAAGCATCACTTCCCGACAAGCATCACCTCCCGCCTTATACTTACCCCGTGAAGATCGCCGCCATCGATCGCGTCATCACCGAGGTCGATCGCGCGCGCGACGAGATCGTCGACTTTGCTTCGCGGCTGGTTCGCATCCCCACGATCAACCCGCCCGGTAACGATTACGAAACCTGTGCCGGCGTCATCGGCGATCAGCTGCGCGCGCACGGCGCCGACGTGCACCTGCTGCCGGCCTTGGGACG
>DASVFC010000102.1:0-2909 GCA_036380235.1 Vicinamibacterales bacterium | reverse complement strand
CACGGTCGCGGTCGTCCTCGAAGAGATTGGACTTGCGGTTTCCACGGGCCATTACGTGGAACAACCCGTCGACGACATTAAGCCTGATCCGATTTGGCATGCAGGGGCCAGCATCAACTCTGATGCCCGGCCGAAATTCGCGGATTTGCTCGCCGTTTGAGGAAGCCATGCAGGAGATAGCGCGAAGATTGCGATGTTCGCGCTATCGGCGGATCGAAATTAATGCGTCGCGCGCACGCGTCGCGGAATGTTGAAAAACGGTACCGGGTCTGAAATCAACATCGCTACTGGCCTCGCGGAATGTTGAAAAACGGTACCTGGTCTGAAATCAACACTCACTTACCGACCGCATACAACCGATCGTCGGCACGCAGGAAGATCTTGCCGCCGCCGGCCGCCGGTGAGGCCACAAAGTGCCCATCGAGCTTGTTGCGCGACAGCACCTCGAAAGTGCGGCCGGCTTTCAACACAATCGTCTCGCCACCTTCGCTAACCAGATACACCTTGCCGTCGCCGGCAATCGGTGACGCGCTGAACGTACCGCCGACACGTTCCTGCCACAACCGCTGGCCGTTGCTTGCGTCGACGGCCGAGAGAATACCGTTGTCGGTGCTCATGTAGATCACGCCCTGATAGTGCACCAGCGACGACACATACGGACCACCGGTGGGCACGCGCCAGGCGACGTGGGTGTTGGTGATGTCGCCGCGGCCGCCAAGACGAATCGCCATGTAGGGGCTGCTGCGATACCCGCGGCTCAGATACAGCATGCCGCCGTCAGCCATCGCCACTGGAATCGGGAATCGATTCACCTCCGGATACGTCCACAGCGATTTGCCGGTGTTCGGATCGAACGACTCGACGCCGGCGTTGGAATTGACGATCAGCTCGGGGCCCGCCGGGCCCTGGATGACGATCGGCGAGCTCCACGACTCGAGGCCAGCCGGCTTGTCGATCTTCCACTTCACCGCTCCGGTGCGCTTGTCGAGCGCCAGCAGATATGACGCGCGCGAGTGGTAGCACTGCAGGATGAGCGAATCCTGATACACCACCGGCGAGCTGGCGTGGCCCCACATAATCTCGAAGGGCGCGATCTCCTTGCCGAGGTGCTTGGACCACGCCACCTTGCCGTTCACATCGAGAGCGACGATCTGGCCGGTGCCAAACCAGGCGTAAACCCGCTCCCCGTCGGTGACGGGACTGGCACTCGACAAGTTGTGCTTGTCGTGCACCGGCGGAAGATCGCCCTGCGCGAGCATCTCGTGCACCCACGCGCGCTTCCCCGATGCGCGATCGAAGGCTTCGACGATGAAGGTGACGTCGGTGCCGCGCGAGCGGCGGGCGAGCGTGGCTTCACCGGCGGTGGAAGGATCGGCGCCTTGCGTCAGCGTGGGATGCCGCCCATCGGCGCGCCGCCCGTCGCCGAGCTGCGACGTCACAAACACGCGCGTGCCCGAGACGACCGGCGACGACACCCCCGCACCCGCGAGCTGCGCCTGCCACGCAACGTTCTCGGTGGCGCTCCATGCCGACGGCATCGCCGACGGCGCCGCAATCCCCGTAGCCGAAGGCCCCCGCCAGTGCGGCCAGTCATTCGCGAACATCGACGCCGACGCCGCAACCACCAACCCTAGAACCAACAACCAAGAACCCGAGAACCCGACCCTTGGAACCTTTGGAACCCCTGGAACCTGTGGAACCGCTTGTGCCGTTTTCATTTCTCTAAATCACTCCGCCGATATTTCCTGACGTTGGTATAGGTGGCCGTGGCGAGAATATCGTCCACTGCCAGGGCCGCCTTGTAATACTCCTCCATCTTGTCCGGGACCCACATTTCGAGCGTCTCGTCGCGACGGAAGGTGACCACCACCTGGCAGCGCACGGCGGGATCGGCTGCGTTCATTTCAGACTTGATGACCGCCCCGGTGAACGGATCGATCCAGATCGCACCGGTAAGCGCGAGGTCGCGGCCACGCGTCGTCTTGATCAACGTCGGCCGCGCCGCCTCGCGGTAGAGCGCCTTCCGCAACACGCGGCCATTGATCGTTTCTTCGCCGCCATCGGTGAACTCAAAACGCTCGTT
Source organism: Vicinamibacterales bacterium (assembly GCA_036380235.1). Classification (GTDB taxonomy): domain Bacteria; phylum Acidobacteriota; class Vicinamibacteria; order Vicinamibacterales; family UBA2999; genus 12-FULL-67-14b. Next base: position 826 of record DASVFC010000102.1, on the reverse strand, counting down.
GACGCGCGGATGCAGCAGCATCATCCCGAGCGTCGGGATGTTGATGGTCCGCGCGACGTTGCCGAGGTGATGCTTCGCGCTCGCCTCGTTGTAACGCGACGCCTTGTCGAACGCGCCGTTGTCGTTGTCGAGAAACAGCTTCAGCAGGCGGCTGTCACGCTCGCGGACCTTCTTGCCTTTCACTTCGAACGTGTCACGAAACGGCATCCAGCCTTCACCGTCCATGCCCAGCTGCACCAGCAGGAAGTCCGATTTCAGCGTCTGCGTGTTCAGCGCGCCGCCGGCGCGCATCCCGCCGCCGGGATTGCTGCGGCTCAAGTTGTCGCCGGGGTTGGGCGGCCGCTGCAGCTCCTGCACGTAGTGCTCTTCCGCCACGAGCAGCGCAAACTGCTGCTCGTAGTTCATGACGTAGCGCATCGCGCTCGACAGGATGGTGTGGAAACCGGATCCGGGCTGACTGCCGATCTGGCCGCGCACCGGCGCGGCAAGCGAGGCAACGAGTGCGACCGTCAGGATCGTGATGCGCATGGGCGGCTCCGGCCGTAATGCTACTATTTTTCTCTTCCGCCACCCCGCCATGCCGCCTTCTATCAGACGCGAGTTCTTTCCGATGCTGCGCATCGCCATTCCGGTGGTGATGGCGGAGCTGGGTTGGATGTCGATGGGCGTGGTGGACACCATCATGGTCGGGCCGCTCGGTCCGCAGGCAATCAGCGCGGCCGGTGTCGGCAATTCGATGCACATCGCCTTCGCGATCTTCGGCATGGGCGTGTTGCTCGGCCTGGACACCCTGGTGTCGCAGGCCTACGGCGCGCGCAACATTCGC
>DASVFC010000101.1:0-5666 GCA_036380235.1 Vicinamibacterales bacterium | reverse complement strand
CCTCGCCGCGATCGTGTTCGCCGTCTCGGGCGCGCTGGTCGCCTCGCGCAAGGGCATGGACGTGATGGGCTTCATCTGGCTCGCCGTCGTCACGGGCGTCGGCGGCGGCACGGTGCGCGACCTGATTCTTGACGTCCCGGTGTTCTGGGTGCAGAACCCCGCGCACGTCCTGGCGTGCCTGATGACGGCGGTCGTGATGCATTTCGTGGCGCCGCTGGTGGAGTCGCGTTACCGCGTGTTCGTGTGGTTCGATGCGTTCGGGCTGGCGCTGGTGACGGTGGCCGGCACGGCGAAGGCGATGGACGTGGGGGCGCCGGCGCTGGTGGCGATCGCGATGGGCGCGGTGACCGCCACCGTCGGGGGCATGATCAGGGACACGCTCGGCCACGTCCCATCGGTGCTTCTCAGCCACGAGATCTACATCACCGCCTGCGTGCTGGGAGCGTGTAGCTATGTCGCCTGCAATGCCGCCGGTCTGCCGCGACCGGCGGCGATGTTCGCCGGCTTCGCCGTGACGTTCGCGGTGCGCGGGCTTGCGATTCGATACGGCTGGACGCTGCCGGCATTCCGCGAGTCGACGAAGCCGGAGCGGTGGAAGCCCACCCCGAAAGAATAGGGCGGGCGTCCGTTCGAGGGTCTACGCCGCCGCCGCGAGCACAGGCACCTCCGACGCGCGCATGACCCGTGCCGCTGTCGACGGCATCAGGCGTCGACCAATCGCCCCGCGCGTGGTCGCGCCGATCACGATGATGTCGGCGTCAATCGCGGCGGCGACGCGCGAGATTTCCGCCGACGGATCGCCGGTGGCAATGCGGACCTGCACCGTCCGTGACGACCGCGCCTGGTGCGGAATCATCGCCGCAATTTGTTGCCGCGCATCGCGCGCGAGTTGCCGCTGATACTCCGGCTCCATCAAGCGGTACATGTAGCGTGACGCGCCGGCGTGCGCCATGCCCGGCACCACGTGCAGCACCGTGACGCGGCCGTGCTCGCCGGCGATCGCCAACGCGCGTTCGATGGCGGTCCGCGAAGTCTCGCTCAGATCGACCGCGACCAGGATGTTGGTGAATGCCGCTGGTGCGGTGAGCTCGGAAGAACCGGTGTTGCCCACCGGTACCACCAATACGGGCTGCGTTGCGCGACGCGTCACCGTCTCAGCAACGGACCCGAAACGGAAACGCTCGAACATGGAGCGCTCGTTCGTGCCCATCACGATCAGGTCGGCGCCGCGGCTGTTGGCGTGAAGCAGGATTACTGCCGCCGGATCACCTTGCTGAATGCTGATCGCCGGGCGCACGCCGGCCGCGTGTGCGGCGCGGCGCAACGACGCCATCAGTACCGCGCGTTCCTTGCCTTCCCAGTTGAAGGCCCGGTCCGTGGGCACCGCGTGAACGACCAGCAACTTCGCGTCGTGCTTGCGGCTCAGGGCCACTGCGCGATCGAACGCCGCCCGGGCCGGCGCCGAGAAATCAACTGCCACCAGAATCCGATGAAGCTTGCTCACGTCATTGCTCCTTTCAGAACGTTCACCCTCGTTGGCCGCGGACCTCGTCAAGCAACCTTGCCCGCCAGCCGAAGTACGCGGCCAGCACCGCTGTCACCATCCCGGTCGACGCGACCATGATTCCGATCTCCTTGATGAAGCTCATGTCTCCTCCTTTTGCCGGCGCGCGTGGCCGGCGCCCGTCCCACCGCGGAGCGCACCGTGCGTTCGAGCTCGACACCGAGCAACTCGAGCTGGCTCGGCGAGACGTCGAACCCGTGCATGTAAGTGACCACGCGGTGGCCGTCGAAGAACGCGAGGACGACGTCTTCGCGATCCAGCAGCTCGTCGAGTTGTTCGTAGACGCGCTGCACGTCGCGGCCCAGCGTCTGTCGCAGGCTCATGACGCGCGCTCCAGTGATGCCGATGTTGAACTCCGCGCGCGCGATCTCAGGAACGTCAGCGTGTTGGCTTCCGGCCCCAGCATCGCCAACGCCTCGGCCCACAACACGCCGGCCACGGCGTGCGGGCAGTCGTCATGACAGATGTCGGTGGTGGCGCTGGTGCGCAGGCGGCGCTCGTGCGCGACCATTGCATCGTGCCAGGCCATCAGGCGCGCGCGCAGCGTCGCCGCCGTCGTTGTCTCGAGGCTGGCGCCCACCCTCGCGTACGGATTCATCTCGTCCTCCTCATGCGGCACAGCAGGTGCCGGGGTTTAATCAAAAACTGCGACGCTCTGCAGCGGCTGCTGCAAGTGACGCTATTCAGTTGTGAGCTGAGAGCGGTCTACGTGCGGCCGGAACAGACGTCGAACGATGCAGGCATGAACAGCAGCATGTTCGCCATCTTTAAGAGCAAATCGCGATCCTGGAATTCGCGCCGCTTTGACGTGATTTCGCGCGTCACACCGCTTCACTTTGAAAGCGGCATTTCAATTTGTAACGATCAAGCGCGGCGCATGCGAAGATGGCGGAAGCAGAGAGGCGGCGGCATTTCATGCAACTCGGGATGATCGGTCTGGGAAGAATGGGCAGCAACATGGTCGAGCGACTGCTTGCGGGCGGCCATGACTGCGTGGTGTTCGACCGCTCGCAAGACAGCGTCGCGGCATCGGTGCAGAAGGGCGCGCGCGGCTCGCGATCGCTGCAGGACCTCATCGGTCAGCTGCAGACACCGCGCGTCGTCTGGATCATGGTGCCGGCGCACGTCGTTGATGGCGTCATCGATGAACTGTCGCCGCTGCTCGGTCCAGGCGACGTGGTGATCGACGGCGGCAACACGCATTACATCGACGACATCCGCCGGTCGCGCGCGCTCTCCGCGCACGGCATCAAGTACGTCGACGCCGGCGTCAGCGGCGGCATCTGGGGACGCGAGCGCGGCTACTGCCTCATGATCGGCGGCGAGCGTGACACCGTCGGCCAACTGCAACCGATCTTCAAAACGCTGGCGCCTGGCCGCGATCCCGCCATCACGCAGGACCCGACCGTCTCTGGCACCGCGACCGAAGGGTATCTGCACTGCGGCGCCGCCGGCGCGGGACACTTCGTCAAGATGGTGCACAACGCCATCGAGTACGGCTTGATGGCCGCCTACGCTGAAGGGTTCAACCTGCTCGCGCATGCTGGGGCCGGCGATGGATCGGCCGCTCACGACACGACGCCCCTTCGGCATCCCGATCACTTTCAATACGATTTCGCGGTCGACGAGATTGCGGAACTGTGGCGGCACGGCAGTGTCATCGGCTCGTGGCTGCTCGATCTCACCGCCCGTGCGCTCGCCGGTGATCCGGCCCTCGCGCAATTCGAGGGCCGGGTCTCGGATTCGGGTGAAGGGCGATGGGCGGCGCAGGCGGCGATCGACACGGCGACCCCCGCGCCCGTGCTGACCGCGGCGCTGTTCCAACGATTCAGCTCGCGCGGCGAAAGTGACTTCGGTGATCGCCTGCTGTCGGCGATGCGGCACCAGTTCGGCGGGCATCGTGAAGCTCCGGCGCGGCAGAGCGGCGAATGACCGAACGGCAATCGGATGCCCTGGTGTTGCTCGGTGCGACGGGCGACCTGGCCTACAAGCAGATTTTCCCGGCCCTCTACGCGATGGCCCGGCGCGGACACTTGAACATACCGGTGATCGGCGTCGCCAGGCACGCGTGGACCGCCGACCAGCTGCGGGCTCGCGCGCGTGAAAGCATCGCCGAAAAAGGCGACGTCGATCAGGCCATCTTCGAGCAAGTGGCGTCGCGGCTGCATTACGTGGCCGGCGACTACAACGATCCGGCGACGTTCGCGGCGTTACGCCGGGAATTGGGCGCATCGCAGCGGCCGCTGTATTACCTGGCGATTCCACCCAGCCTGTTCGGTGTCGTGATCTCAGGCCTCGCCGCGGCTGGCTGTACCGCGGGCGCCCGCGTCGTGGTGGAGAAGCCGTTTGGCCGCGATCGTTCATCGGCGCACGCGCTGAACGAAACCGTGCGGACGTCTTTCGCCGAGAAAGACATCTTCAGGATCGATCACTTCCTGGGCAAGGAGCCAGTACAGAACCTGCTTTACTTCCGGTTCGCCAACGCGTTCCTCGAGCCGATTTGGAATCGCAACTACGTCGAATCGGTCGAGATCACGATGGCAGAGGCATTCGACGTCGCCGGTCGCGGCCGATTTTATGAAGAGACGGGCGCGCTGCGAGACGTGGTGCAAAATCACCTGCTGCAGGTGCTGGCCCTCGTCGCCATGGAGCCTCCGGACGGCGGAGATGGCGCCGCCGTTGACGCCGCCAAGGTGGCGCTGCTCAATGCAGTGCACCCATTGCGCGGCGAAGACGTCGTGCGCGGACAATACCGCGGCTATCGGCAGGAGGCGGGTGTGGCGCCGGATTCCACGATCGAGACTTATGTGGCGGCCACATTGACGATCGGCAACGAGCGGTGGGCGGGTGTGCCGTTTCTCATTCGAACGGGGAAGTGCCTGGCCGAGACTGTTCAAAGCGTGCGTGTGCGGCTCAAGCCGCCGGCGCGCAGGATCTTCGAGGCCGCCGACCCGGCACACAACGAATTCTGTTTCCGTTTGAGCCCGGATGTCGCCATTGCGGTAATCGCACGTACGAAGCAGCCTGGTGAGCACATGGTCGGCGAGGACGTGGACCTGGTGGAGGTTACGCATCCCGGCGATGAGATGAAGCCGTACGAACGCCTGCTCGGCGATGCCCTCGAAGGCGATCACACGTTGTTTGGCAGCTTCGAAGGCATCGACACGTCGTGGCGCATCGTCCAGCCGATCCTCGACTCGCCGCCGCCGGTGCGCGAATACGAACGCGGCAGTTGGGGGCCGGCGGACTAACCGAGCATCCACAGCAGCGCCTGCACGGCTGCGGCGATCGGCGCGCCGGCGAGGAGTATGGCGAGTGGCACCAGCGCCGCGAACCCCAGCACTTCAGCGATCGCCCTCGCGCGATGACCGTAGCGCTCGTGCCCGACGATGACGTCGGTCAGCGCGGCACGTGGCCGCGGCAGATCGGGTTGCACTGCCATCGCTTCACGACTGACCCCGAACGTCCACGGTAGCGGATCGCTCGCGGGAAAGGACGCGCTCAACGCGCTGTCAATCTCGCGCTCGTACTCGGCGCGGGCCATTGCATTCATCACATTGATAGTCATGGCAATCGTAAGGGCAACCTTCGAGCCATCATCGCGCGCGCGAATGCGGCACATTTCACGTGAGGTCCGATCAATTTGAAACGCCCGCCTTTCAGAAAGTAATGACGGAGCGGCATGTGCTCGGCTTTCGTCGCGGTCACGTGCTGGTGAACATCGCTCGGGAAGATGAAGCAGTTCGGCCTGACGTCCTAAGTGATTTCATTCTGAAGTCGCGCGTTTCGGTACGAAACACCCCTATTGAGTGGTCGCGCGGCGTAATGGACGATTCTGCGAATCACCGGCGAGGTGCGGTAGATTGACGGAAGTCATGAATCCGCCTGCCGCATCGACCCTCAAAGTGCTCGTGTTCGGCGCTTCGCTTCGCGCCGGTTCCCTGAACCAAACCCTGGCCGCACTGGCGGCGCGCCTGGCCGAACAGCATGGCGCGGTGGTCGATCGCGCATCGTTGCGGGACTTCGATGTGCCGCCCTATGACGGCGATGCCGAAAAAGTCGAGGGCATTCCCAGCGGAGCGGAGGAGTTCAGGCGCCGCCT
>DASVFC010000100.1:0-3476 GCA_036380235.1 Vicinamibacterales bacterium | reverse complement strand
CGAAGGAACTGTCGAACGCCGTCTCCGAGCAGCGACGGAAAACCCGCCAGAACGGACCGGTGGTTGTCCCCGTAGATATGAGAGACTGGGACGCCCTTTTTCCACCTGAAACGCCCACGATCGTTCGCTCGCTGCTGGATCGACTGCGGCAGGGAGAGTAAGCACTTATGGCCCTGATTGAGACCCGCGACCTCTGGAAGACCTACCAGATGGGCGACGAGGAGATCCACGCCCTTAGAGGGGTATCCATCGCCATCGAGCGCGGCGAATACGTCGCCATCATGGGGCCCTCCGGCTCCGGCAAGTCGACGTTGATGAACCTGATCGGCTGCCTCGATACGCCGAGCAAAGGCACCTACCTGCTCAACGGCAAGGAGGTCAGCCAGATGAACGACAACGAGCTGGCGCGGATTCGCAACGAAGAGATCGGGTTCGTCTTCCAGACCTTCAACCTGCTGCCGCGCGCCACTGCGCTGCACAACGTCGAGTTACCGCTGGTCTATGCCGGCATCCCGAAGAAAGACCGGCTGCTGCAGGCGAAACAGGCGATCGACAAGGTCGAGCTCACGCATCGCATGAGCCACAAGCCGAACGAACTGTCGGGCGGCCAGCGCCAGCGCGTCGCGATCGCGCGCGCTCTCGTCAACAACCCGTCAATCCTGCTCGCCGACGAGCCGACCGGCAACCTCGACTCCAAGACCGGCGTCGAGATCATGGCCTTGTTTGCGCGCCTGCACCAGGGCGGCAACACGATCATTGTCGTCACCCACGAGCCTGACATCGCCGCCTATGCGCATCGCGTGATTGCGATCCGCGATGGCCAGGTGGAGCGCGACGTTCGTCAACAGCCGCACACCCACGCACCCGCATGATGCTTCTGATCCTCGCCTTCGTTGCCGCGTTGTTGCCTGCCGCGCAGCCTGTGGCGCAGCGCCTGGTCGGCTCCTGGGAACTGGTCACCTACGAGATCATCGCCGCCGATGGATCGCGGCGGCCCGGTGCTTACGATCGCGGCCAGATCAGCTACGACGCATCGGGACGCATGTCTGCCCACCTGATGAACTCCGCGAACAAGTCCGATCAGACGCCGCAAACCGATGACGCTCGCGCCGCCGCCTACCGCCGCTATCTCGGCTACTACGGTCCCTTCGTCGTTGACGAATCCAAGGGCATCGTGACGCACATCGTCGATGGTTCGTCGAACCCGAGCTGGGTGGGATCCCGGCAGGTGCGCTATTACGAGCTGTCGCCAGACAACGCGCAGCTGACGCTCTCACTACGCGACAGCAACGGCCGAACCACGCAATCACTCGTGTGGAAGCGATCCAAGTAGCTACTGCGGGACGATTCGCGCGGCGGTCTTGAACTGCCGGTAGTTCGAGTAGCGCGCGGTGCCGGTGCCTTCGCGGAAGCGGCCGGCGAAGAACTCTTCCTGCATCTCGTATGGCACCAGGATGCCGAGCTTGTCGTCGGCGCGGAAGTCGACCCGGATGCGGTTGTCGAACGGCAACACCCCCATCCGCGCATCGCGCGTTTTTACCTCGGCGCGAATCAACCTCCCCGTCGCGGTCTCGATCCAGGCGGTCACGAGGCTCTGCATGTCGCCGCCTTCGGGCCGTTGGATGATGGTCGGCGTCGAATGCTCTTCGAACACCATGCGCGTGGTCTCGATGCCGCGGATCTTCTCGGTGCCATCAACGCGGTGGTGCAGGCGATGGCGATTGCGCGGGTGCAGGAACTCCAGCGGTAAGTTCGGCAGGTTGGTGGTGCGCGGCAATCCCAGGTTCGTGCTCGCGCTATCGGCCAGCAACAAACGCGCCTGGTCGTAGTCGTCAGACGCGCCATCCGAGAGCAACGTCGAGAGCGGCGTGCCCTTGTCTTTCACGTCCTTGTTGTTGACGCGCATGACGCGGCGGAATCCCAGCCATCCGGCATTGCCTGGAAGGCTGATGAACGCGACCTCCGACACGATCGTTCGGTGCACGCTGTCTGGGGCGCCGCTGACGACCGCCTGCCGCGATGGCGCATCGCGCTGTGAGAAGCGCTCATCGGCCACCAGGGTGCTTAACTGCGGCTCGTACTCAAGCAAGTACTTGTCGAGACGATCGCGAATGGCGGCGCCGGCGTCCGGCTGGATCGCGACGAGAGTGGCTATCAAGACGACGGCCTTGATCATTGCGGCACAATCCTCGCACCGGTGGCAAAGCGGCGAAAGTTCGTGTACGTTGCGCGGCCCTCGCCGCGGCCGGCCGGCGTGGAGAATACCTCCGTCATCGTCATCGGCACCATGATGCCGAGCTCGGCATGAGGCGTGAAGTCGACGCGCAACTGCGGCGGAAACGTCGCGCCGGCGCCGCGGTCGGCCTGGTAGATCCATTCGACGCGCCACACCGTGCCCGTCCCCGGCTCGATCCAGATCCGGCCGGTGCTGACGAGCTCGCGTCCTGTCGGTTCCCTCATGATTGTCGGTCGTTGCAGCTCGGTGAACCTGAGGACAGAGGTGCGGGTGCCGCGGACGCGATCGTCGTCGAGCCGCTCGTACTTGAAGGCGTCACGGCGTGTTGGGTGGATGATCTCGAGCGGCGCGGTGGGCACGTTCACGGTCCGAGGCAGGCCGAGGTTGTAGCGGGCGCTCGCGTCGGCAATCGACTGCGCCTTGGCGACGTCGCCGGCCGACGACTTGAGGACCTCGCTGATTGTCGGACCCGGCGCGACAGGTTTGGAATTGACCTTCCGCACATCGCGGAACCCAAGCCATTGCGCACCGCCCGGCAAGCGCATGAAGGCGATCTCCGATTCGAGTGTCACGCGCTCGCCGCGTTGACTGGTGCGGCTGGTGCCGACGCTTTCCGGCAGCAAGTCGCCCGCGTCGACGCTATTCAGTTGTCGTTCGTTGTCGACCTTCTGTTGAAACAATTCGTCCGCCACCACACTGCTAAGCCGCGTTTCGTAGTCGAGCAGGTAGCTGCCCATCCGATCGACGAGTTGCTCGAGTGTGTGCGCCGATTGCGCGTGGACCGCCGCCTGAACAACGAACGCCGTGACGAGGAGCACGACCGCTGTCCGGCGCATGGTTACACCGCGGCGAAGTGACCTTCGGAAATCTGGCGAAGCGGAGCTTCGCGGTTAACCGTCTTGGGGTCGAGCTCGATGCGCGCCTTTGGCGCGTCCGGATCGATCGCCGGCACTGCCGACAACAGCGCGCGCGTGTAGGGGTGCTGCGGGTTCCTGAAGATTTCTTCGGTGTCGCCCATCTCCACGACCTTGCCGAGATACATTACTGCGGTGCGGCTCGAAATGTGACGTACCAACCGCAGGTCATGTGCAATGAACAGGTAGGTAAGCTTGAGTTGCTCCTGGAGGTCCATCAACAAGTTGATGACCTGCGCCTGCACCGACACGTCCAACGCCGACACCGGCTCGTCGGCGATGATGAAAGACGGCTTGAGAGCGAGTGCCCGCGCCAGGCCGATACG